>NZ_CAWNWY010000003.1:0-237886 GCF_963878365.1 Photorhabdus sp. HUG-39
CCTGAAAAGTCCGGAATTCCTGACGTCTGCCATTTTCCTGAAAAAACCGGAGCGGATAGAAGCGCTGTTAATGGTGATGACATGTTGTCTCATGGTTTATGCGGCGCTGGAGCATAAAATTCGCCACAAATTGAAACAAAATGTGCCGTTTTTCCCCGATATGAAGAACAAACCGACACAATCACCCACCGCGCGTTGGGTATTTCTGGCCTTTGAAGGGATCAACACCTTTGAATTTCAAGAACATAAAATGGTGACAGGAATGCAATCTTACCACCATGAGCTTTTGAGTTTATTAGGCGCACAATATAAAGCGGTTTATTCCTGAATTAGGTGCGGAATGAAGGGTTAATGTCACCACTAAGATTCAAAGGGTCCGGCGATAAGTACTGGCCGTATCATTATCGTAATCTGTCATTCCGCAGCTATATCTGTAATATACTGATTTAAAATCGTTTGTATAAAATTTATGCATTTGTTAATTCTTAATTAAAACAACAAATTATGAATGCGGTGCGGAATGTCGGATACACCCAATGGATTTCAAGATGCATCGCGACGGCAAGGGAGCGAATCCCCGGGAGCATAGATAACTATGTGACTGGGGTGAGTGAGTGCAGCCAACAAAGAGGCAACTTGAAAGATGACGGGTATAATCATTTTTCGATTCATTTCACAGAAATAAGTCTCTATAATACGGCGCAATTTAGAGTTGAATGGTTTCAGCTTATTGATTTGCCGAACACGGAAAAGTTACAGATTATCGTATGTATACCCTATGGATTTCAAGATGCATCGCGACGGCAAGGGAGTGAATCCCCGGGAGCATAGGTAACTATGTGACCGGGGTGAACGAGTGCAGCCAACAAAGAGGCAACTTGAAAGATAACGGGTATATAAGCTCGCATGATTACATGTGCCTAACCTCACACGAAAAACACCGCATGTCTTCCCCGCCACTTGTCCTTAATGATGTTGCGCAACGTTCAACACCACATGGTATCTGCGCAAACCATAAAGTTGGCGATTCACTATTTTATCCAATTAAAACCTGTAGATAGATTGTCATGAAAAAAACTAAAATTGTTTGTACTATCGGACCAAAAACAGAATCCGAAGAAAAACTAGCCGAACTGTTGAATGCCGGCATGAATGTTATGCGCCTCAACTTTTCACACGGAGACTATGAAGAGCACGGCCAGCGTATTCAAAATATCCGTTCAGTGATGACTAAGATAGGTAAACAAGCCGCTATTTTGCTGGATACTAAAGGCCCTGAAATCCGAACTATGAAACTGGAAGGCGGTAACGATGTCTCTCTAACCGCAGGTCAGACCTTCACTTTTACTACTGACACTTCGGTTATCGGTAATAAAGACCGTGTTGCTGTCACTTACAGTGGTTTCCCCACGGATCTGGCTCCCGGTAATACCGTGCTAGTTGATGACGGCTTGATCGGCATGACAGTTAAAGAGGTCACTAAGTCAGAGGTCATTTGCCAAGTTTTGAATAACGGTGACTTGGGAGAAAATAAAGGTGTTAATCTGCCAGGTATTTCCATCAGCCTGCCTGCCCTGGCTGAAAAAGATAAGCAAGATTTGATCTTTGGTTGCCAACAAGGTGTTGATTTCGTCGCCGCTTCTTTTATCCGCAAACGCTCCGATGTTCTGCAAATCCGTGAACATCTGAAAGCGCACGGCGGTGAAAATATTCAAATCATCTCTAAGATTGAAAATCAGGAAGGTCTAAACAATTTTGATGAAATTCTGGAAGTTTCTGACGGGATCATGGTTGCTCGTGGTGATCTGGGTGTTGAAATTCCAGTTGAAGAAGTGATCTTCGCCCAGAAGAAGATGATTCAAAAATGTAATATCGCTCGCAAAGTTGTTATCACTGCAACTCAAATGCTCGATTCCATGATTAAAAACCCGCGCCCTACCCGTGCGGAAGCTGGTGACGTCGCTAACGCGATTTTGGACGGTACTGATGCGGTCATGCTTTCTGGTGAAAGTGCAAAAGGCAAATATCCAATAGAAGCAGTGACTATCATGGCAACGATTTGTGAACGTACAGACCGCGTTATGCCAAGCCGTATCGAAGCCGTCCATTGCCGTAACCTGCGCGTAACCGAAGCGGTGTGTCGTGGCGCTGTTGAAACAGCAGAAAAACTGGAAGCCCCTCTGATTGTGGTCGCAACCTATGGCGGTAAGTCTGCCAAATCCATTCGTAAGTACTTCCCTGGAGCCCCTATTTTGGCATTAACCACTAATGAAGTGACTGCCCGCCAATTACTACTTGTTAAGGGTGTTTTTACCCAAATTGTTAAAGAAATCGCCTCTACCGATGATTTCTACCGCATTGGTAAAGAAGCGGCGTTAGCAAGTGGCCTGGCGAAAAAAGGTGAAATCGTGGTTATGGTATCTGGCGCCCTAGTTCCAAGCGGCACAACCAATACATCGTCTGTTCACGTACTTTAATTTAATAGGTCGCTTTATTTCTGAAACACCGTAAATATAGCGGTGTTTCAGGATATTGAATATCTGGTTTTCTCCGCCAATATGCTGGAATACCCAATGACTTTCCCAATCATCATACTCACAGATTTATTTTCATTTTATGCTAGTTAATATTAATAATAATGCCATTCTCTGTTTTCTCGTGGTCAGAAAATGGCTTAACTCTCAACAATGATGATATTTTCCAGCACTATACCCTATGGATTTCAAGATGCATCGCGACGGCAAGGGAGTGAATCCCCGGGAGCATAGGTAACTATGTGACCGGGGTGAGCGAGTGCAGCCAACAAAGAGGCAACTTGAAAGATGACAGGTATACATCATTTGTGGAGAACTCTCTTTGCATATCATCAACATCTTTGCCTTGATCATGGCTCATCGAAAGCTTTACCGACTTCGCTTAAGTTCTGGAACTCACCTTTTGTTCCAGTCGTTTTCGCTTGAATCGAGCACAGGATATCTTGGCGACTAAAAATCGAAGCTTGCAAAAGTGCTGTTTGTTGCAACGATTCATAGACACCATGATCACGGCTATAAAGCATGGCCCGTTTAACCCCGTTAATAGCGGCTGGAGGCCGATCAGCAATACGCCGGGCAGTCGCGAGAGCGCCTTCGATGAGTGTTTCCGTAGAAGGGAACACCTTTACCACCAGCCCCAAATCATGAGCCTGAACCGCACTCAACGTATCCCCAGTCAGAGCAAGATAGCGAGCCACACCACCAGGGATCAAATGTTGCAAACGTTGAAGAATACCTAAGTCAGCCATCATACCAATATTGGTTTCTTCTATACGAAACTTCGCATTTTCAGCAGCAAAACAAAAATCGCACGCAGCAATTAAATCAAAACCTGCACCAAGGCAAGCGCCTTGTACTGCGGCAATAATGGGGAATCGGGCATGTTCCAATACGCTTATCGCCTCTTGCATTTGCAATAAGCTGAACTGCATCGATTCCCGCTCATTAGGATTAGTCGTATTAGCCTCTTTGCTAGAGGCAAAGATTTGCAAGTCAAGCCCACCACAAAATGTGTTTCCCTGTGCAGAAATCACCATTGCCCGCACTTTACCTGAACGACTGAGTTGCTCTATTGTTTCAGGAAATCGTTTCCAAAACCCAAGCGCCAAACTATTTGCCTTTTCAGGACGACTGAGTTGTAAATGGGCGACTCCGTTGTCAATGCTGATGTTAAAATATTCGTTAGATTGATCAGTTAACATAACAAACTCCTCTTACCAGTTTGAATTTGAGCCTAGGATTCAACCTGAACATTGTCAAGTTGTTCATCTACAATAAGATTCAGTTAACAAATTTGTTTTAGGAGAATCCCTAAATTATGTATAAAAAATGGCTGTATTAAAGAGATGTCCCGATGGTTCAATAGATGCAAGATGACCTGGATGTTGTATTTTTTATTTATAAGAATTTTTAACTAAAATTATTTCGAAGAATATCATTCCCTCACGGAATAGGCTTTTTTTGATTAAAATGTTACTCAACGGTTTTGTTTTTTTACATTCAGATGAAAATTATCCACTTGTTAAAGAGAAAAATTGAAATAATTGGTTTTCATGATAAAAATTTATTCTCTTTCTAAAAAACTTTGTGTAATACTTACATGGCTACTTGGAGATTAACTTAAATCTAGAGGGTATTATAATGAATCGTACTAAAATTGTACTGGGTGCAGTAGTTCTGGCTTCTACTCTGTTGGCTGGTTGTTCAAGCACTGCTAAAGTTGACCAACTGACTTCTGATATTCAGACTCTGAATGCAAAAGTTGATCAACTGAGCAATGACGTGAACGCAGTACGTACTGACATTCAAGCCGCTAAAGACGATGCAGCTCGTGCGAATCAGCGTCTGGATAATCAAGTTCGTTCCTACAAAAAATAATTTTTTGTAATTATGTACAAAAATGGCGCACAGTCCATCTGTGCGCCGTTTTTTATCATCGGATTCTGTTAGATAAATATTTGCAGGCTTCTTTGTCCGCAATGAAATATTAATTTTCCCGATAGATTGGCCCAGGTTGATATAACGGTGGTAATTTAAACGGTTCAGAGACATCTTTATTCACCGCTTGTTCTACACCTTTAACATCATCATCTTCCACCTGTACGATATTCTCTTCTCGCAACTCCTGTTGTGTTTCAGACTCTATGCCTTTACTTACCAGCACCGGCATACCAGAACGGCGTACCATCGCTTGTTCAACAATATTCTTATCTGTCTTGCTATTATCAATGAACTTGTTCAAATCAGCTGAGCGGACAATAGGTAATGTCTGTGGATCATCATCCTCTTTTTTAGACAATGGCTGATGTACTTCAATATAACGCTGACCATTTGGTTCTACAGAATACTTAACCGCTTCATTGATAATCTGTACTCGCGTTCCACGGGGCACTGTGTTGAACAACGTTTCAATATCATCAGGACGTAAACGGATACAACCGGAACTCACCCGCATACCGATACCAAAATCAGCATTCGTGCCGTGGATCAAGTATTCTCCTCGCCCGGCAGCTAAGCGCAACGCAAATGCGCCCATTGGGTTTTCCGGACCAGCAGGAACAACCGCAGGTAAGATAACCCCCTGTTCAGCATAATGTTTACGGATATTCTTAGTCGGCGTCCAAGTTGGATCTTTAATTAGCTGACTAACAGATGTTGTCATCACTGGCGTATTACGACCGAGTTGCCCAATACCAATGGGATAAACGATGACTTTGTTTTTTCCTTTAGGAAAATAGTAGAGTCTGAGCTCTGCAAGGTTAATCACCATCCCCTGCCTCGGTGTATCAGGCAACAACATTTGTGATGGAATAATCAGTTCAGACCCCTGAGCCGGCAAATAAGGGTCGGTACCTGGATTAGCTTCCAGCATTGCCAGTAAACCAATTTCATATTCGGCAGCAATGGCCTCTAAAGAACGTCCATCATCGGGTACAACCAATGTCGTATTTTCGCCAATTAAACGACTATTGGCCGCTGGCAAAGTATATTCTGTGGCACTGACTGTGTTAGTTAGCCCACTGAACAATAACACGCCAATAAACGTTAAAACTCGTTTCATGCTTGCTTCCTGGAATGACTTCTGAATGTTATCGAATAAATTTATACCCGTTATCTTTCAAATTGCCTCTTTGTTGGCTGCACTCGCTCACCCCGGTCACATAGTTACCTATGCTCCCGGGGATTTGCTCCCTTGCCGTCGCGATGCATCTTGAAATCCATAGGGTATAGGTGTAAAAGGTTGAAGCCTTATTGGCCGTACATATTATCAGTAGCGGAAGAAACGCGTAAGACTAGCATTTAAACCATTTTACTTGCCCTATTTCGGATGGCACGTATCATCGCATGCAGCCCCTGCGTGCGTGAAGGTGTCAAATGTTGCTCCAAAGACAATTTCCCAAAATATTCAGTCACATCCAAATCCAGAATCTCCTGGGTTGTTTTACCTTGAAACAGGATAAAGACAATCGCAACCAATCCTTTAACAATAGCGGCATCACTGTCACCAATAAATTCCACTTTGTTTTGGTGATTCATTCTCAACAGTATCCACACCTGGCTCTGGCAACCTGCAATTAAGTTCTCAGGTTGGCGTTGTTCGTCAGTAAGAGGAGGCAACTTCGCCCCCAGTTCAATCATATAGAGATATCTTTCTTCCCAATTCTGGCAACGGGAAAAATTACGTAACAACTTATTTGTGTCGGGCAAACTTGCCATGACTTTTTCCTTATCACTCTTTTGATCTATAACTAGCTCAACCCAATAACTGTTCTATTCTCTGCAATGCAACAACAAGTGCATCAATATCTTCTTGCGTAGTATAAATCGCCAATGAGGCTCTACACATGCTGGAAACGTGATAATGTTCCATCAAAGGAAGGGCACAATGATGCCCGGTACGGATCGCTATTCCATATTGATCAAGGAAACTTCCCACATCATAAGCATGATGTCGGCCAAGGTTGAAAGCAATAACCCCCTGACGTTGCTCAGGACCATACAATTTCAGGGTTCTGACCTCTTTCAGCCGTGCCATTGCATAATCCATCAATACCTGTTCATGCCGCTGAATTTCATCCAGCCCAAGTGAAGTGACATAATCGACAGCAGCACCAAGCCCAATAATTCCCGCAATATTTGGGGTTCCCGCCTCAAATCGCCACGGTGGTTCCGCATAGGTTATCCCCTTTTGCAGGCTGACCTGTTTTATCATTGCGCCCCCCCCTTCCCAAGGTGGCATAGCATCTAGCAGGGATTTACGCCCATAAAGCACACCAATGCCTGTTGGGCCATATAATTTGTGACTAGAAAAAACATAGAAATCGCAGTCCAGATCCTGCACATCAACTTGCTTATGCATAATGGCCTGAGCACCATCGACTAGAATATGTAACCAACTCCCCTGCTCATTAGCTAGTTTTCTTGCCTGTTTTATGATTTGACGTACAGGATTCACTGTACCAAGCACATTAGAGAGGTGAGTAAAAGAGAGTAATTTAGTCCGTGAATCAATCAAAGAAGCTAAGACGACTTGATCCAACTCGCCATTCTCATTCAGTGGCCATACTCTAATTTCAAACCCAATCTGTTCTGCCAGCATATACCACGGAACAATATTGGCGTGATGTTCCATTTCAGTAATAACAATATTATCGCCATTATTGATAAACTTGCGACCATAACTGTTAGCAATCAGGTTAATTCCTTCTGTCGTACCTTTAACGAAGACAATCTCTTCATTACTTTGAGCATGAATAAATTGCGCCATCTGGTCGCGCACATTTTCAACCATCCGAGTAGCCGCAGAGCTCAGGGTATGAATTCCCCGGTGAACTGCCGCATACTGGTGCAAACAAAATTCACTTTCTCGTTCAATAACCGAAACCGGCTTCTGAGTGCTGGCAGCACTATCAAGATAAACCAATGGATGCCCATTAACCTGTTGAGTTAACACCGGGAAATCTTGCCGCACCTTTTTTACAGAAAAAGTCATCTTTCCACTCTCGCTAAACGGTGCTTAATGTGTTTCATAACAACGGCCTTCAGGGATTCATCTTCAATAGATTCAGTTAGCTCAGCAGCAAAAGCAAATACCATCATATGCTCTGCATCACGTCGTTCGATGCCGCGTGATTGCAGATAAAACAGTTGTTCTTCATCTATCCGGCCAACGGTCGCACCATGACTGCATTTCACATCATCAGCGTAAATTTCCAGTTGAGGTTTGGTATCTACTTCGGCCTGTTTACCTAACAACAAATTGTTATTGGCCATTTTTCCATCAGTTTTCAATGCGTAAGGCGCCACTTTAATCATGCCGTTAAATACCGCTTTGCTCTGATCCATCACAATGGTTTTATGCAACTGACGGCTTTCACAATGCCCCTTATTATGTTCCAAATAAGTACGAGTATCGGCGACCTCTTTTCCCTGCGGCAACATTAAGCTGTTCAACGACAGATTGGCCCCTTCGCCATTCAACTTAACACTGGTATTGTGTCGGCCAAGCCCAGAACCTAATAAAAAGCTGGTGCTTTTTACTTGAGCATCACGACCAATCACAATATCGTTATGGGCAAAGTGATAACTTGCACTGTTCTCAACCCCCAGTTTTATATGGGCGAAATGGGCATTATCCCCCACTTCCGCAGTTAATCGGCTTCCTGTCATATGAGGTTGCTGTTCATCAATACTGACGAAGTGTTCAATCACGCTGGCACTCGCATTCGTGCCTACGGCAATGTGGTAGCGGTAATGACTACTATTCAATGCCTCACTACAGTGACCACTGGTGATATTCAGCAGGTACAGCGGCTTTTCTGCCACTTGCCCTGCCTTTAACGTAATAACCAAAGGTTGTTGAGCCAAACTCTCTGTCAAATGCAGAAAAATCTCACCCTGTATCGGCGCCAGAAGTCCACTTTTGTTGTCCAGTAAATTTAGTTGATATGGACCAAAATCGTAGGAACTCAGTAAAGGTGAAAAACAACCATCCACCATAACGACACGCCAACAATCCATTGGAATCGCCAGTTGTTCGCATTGTGCTACTGTCAATTCCCAAGTTTTGCTGCTGTATTGCTGATTTAACAATTTATCCAACGGCGTATAACGCCAATCTTCATGTCTGAATTGGGGAAAACCGGTTTTAATGGCTTTCTGCCAATGCAAACTGGCATGAGATGAATCCTCACCATGACGGTTGTGGTACAAATCAGCAAAACGTGCTAATGCTTGCTGGTTACGTTCTGCAACCTGCCGCACCTTTTCAGCTTTTTCACTGTTGGTCAATAAGCCAGCCATAACCTTGCTCCTCCAACTTTTTCGCCAGACTGAAATCACCGGATTCAATAATTCGTCCCTGATAAAGCACATGCACAAAATCAGGTTTCACATAATCCAAAATACGTTGGTAATGGGTCACAATAATGAATGAGCGGTTTGGATCACGTAACGAGTTCACGCCATTAGCCACAATTTTCAATGCATCAATATCCAGCCCTGAATCTGTCTCATCCAAAATACAAAGTGTCGGCTCCAGCGCGGCCATTTGCAGAATATCGTTACGTTTTTTCTCACCACCGGAAAAGCCGACATTGACTGAACGTGTCAGCAAATCCGGCGGCATATCCAACAATTCAATTTTTTCTTCGATAAAATCGGCAAAATCAAAGCGATCCAGCGGCTCCTGATAGCGATATTGGCGAACAGCGTTCACTGCGGTTTGCAGGAAAAATTGATTACTGACACCCGGAATTTCTATCGGATATTGAAACGCCAGGAAAATCCCCTCGCCAGCTCGCTCTTCTGGCTCAAATCCAAGTAAGTCTTTGCCTTTAAAGGTGATTTCACCATCATCGATTTCATACTCTTCACGGCCAGCTAACGTTGCTGATAATGTACTTTTACCGGAACCATTCGGCCCCATGATGGCATGAATTTCACCCGGTTTAACTTCAAGATTTAATCCTTTTAAGATTTCATTACCTTCAACACTGACTCGTAAGTTTTTAATACTTAACATATTACATGCCTTCGAACGACTTAACGTTCTGTCATAAAAAAGGGAAACCGAGAAAATTCATCCGACGCTGTGTTCAAGGCTGATCGCCAGCAATTTTTGTGCTTCAACAGCAAATTCCAGGGGAAGTTCAGAGAACACATCCTTACAGAATCCATTAACAATCATGGAAATCGCATCATCTTCACTGATGCCACGTTGCAAGCAATAGAACAATTGATCTTCACCAATGCGGGAGGTTGTCGCTTCATGCTCCAGTTGCGCCGTATTGTTCTGTACTTCTACATAAGGGAATGTATGTGCGCCACATTCAGTACCAATCAACATGGAGTCACATTGGGTATAGTTACGAGCGTTTTCTGCTCCCGGTAATATTTTAACCAGCCCACGATAACTGTTCTGACTACGACCGGCAGAAATGCCCTTTGAAATGATTGTCGATTTAGTGTTACGGCCGATGTGGATCATCTTGGTGCCGGTATCGGCCTGTTGAGTGCCGTTAGTCAGCGCAACGGAGAAAAACTCGCCAATCGAATTATCCCCTTTCAAGATCACGCTGGGATATTTCCAAGTAATTGCGGAACCTGTTTCCGATTGAGTCCAAGACATTTTGGCATTTTCGCCTTCACATAATGCTCTTTTAGTGACAAAGTTGAGAATTCCCCCAGCACTGTCACCACCTGAGAACCAGTTTTGTACCGTGGAATATTTCACTTCGGCATCTTTATGGATAATCACTTCGACAACAGCAGCATGAAGTTGATAACTATCACGCACCGGTGCAGAGCATCCTTCTATATAGCTGACATAACTGCCTTCATCAGCAATCAGGATAGTGCGCTCAAATTGGCCCGTTTTCGCAGCGTTGATACGGAAATAGGTGGACAGTTCCATTGGGCATCGAACGCCTTTTGGCACATAAACAAAAGTACCATCAGAAGCCACTGCGGCATTCAGCGCGGCAAAAAAGTTATCGTGGCTTGCAACTACACTGCCGAGGTATTTACGGACCAATCCGGGATATTCCTGTATCGCTTCACTAAATGAGCAGAAAATAATCCCTTCTTTCGCTAACTTATCCCGATAAGTCGTTGAAACAGAAACGGAGTCAAAAATAGCATCTACCGCAACAGCTTCACCTTCCCGTACAGGAACACCCAACTTATCAAATGCTTCTTCAATTTCCGCGGTTAAATAGCTATTAGTTTGCTCCGCCCCTGTTCCTTGAACAGCACCAGATTGTGAATTGCAACTATCACCACAAGCACCGCATGAAGGTGCTGAATAGTAACTGTAGTCCTGGTAATCAAGATTAGGATAATTGGCTTTCAACCAATGAGGCTCTTCCATTCCTAGCCAATGGCGATAAGCCTCCAGCCGAAATTCAAGCATCCATTCGGGCTCATTGCGTTTTGCGGAAATGGCCCGCACAACATCTTCACTCAAACCTTTAGCTAACTCATCCGTCGTTACCTGAGTAAAGAAGCCTTCTTTATAACGATGATCGCTGAGCCAAGTCTGCACATCATCACTGATTTCTACATTGCTCTGAGACATATATTGGTACACTTATATACCAAAGCTTTCACCACACCCACAGGCATGTTGTGCTTTTGGATTATTGAATTTAAATATCTGATTTAAACCTTCACGAACAAAATCCACTTCAGTACCATCAATAAATGGCATTGCTTTCAGAGGAACATATAGACATGCACCTTCATTTTCATACCTTAGATCATCAGGTGCCGGATCGTTAACCATCTCAAACACATAGCCAAAGCCGGCACATCCTGACTGCTTAACCCCCAGATATAATCCCTTACTTTGTGGGTTTTGCTGCATCAATTTTAAGATCTGCGCTGCGGCTCTCGCGGTAATGGTGATTCCCTGCCATGCGGTTTCATTCAGAGAAAAGGTTTCAACACTGTTTGTCATAGTTGACCTCATATTTGTTCTATAGCCATTTTTGCCGCCGTTATCGGAGAGTTCTCCTCCCGTATAATGGTAATGATAACCTTTATCACTTCAACCATTTGTTTTAAGAGGATATACCTTAATCAGCCCAAACTTTATACAAATACGATGATTTATGTTCATTCCACATGAAGGTATATCTTTAATTTGCTGTTTTATCTATAAATTATTAGTTTGATCAATTGTGCTATTTTTTACTTATTGGCGTAAGACAAAAGCACACAAAGTTCATCAAAAATACCATTTGATGTGAACTTTCAGATATACGGGAGAGTAGTTCCTTTCCTAGTATGAAAATAGCAGCCAACCAGATAAAATTGACATAGTTAGCCGAAGATGCAAAATAGAGATTGTCATTATGATCATAATATATAGAAATAGCATTTCTATTTAATCGAGACAATTAATTAAACGCATTAAGAAACAATTTTATCTATATATTCCATCATCAATATTCCTTTCTTTTTTATTAATAGATTTACTAGCTGGCTAATTTAATTCGAAGGTATTACGTGACCATAATAAATATTTTCAATATCTTGCATCTTAGATGAATAAAAGTATACTGCCTCCGGGTGCTTGAGACTTTCTGTCTTGAGCATTATGTTCCAGGCAGAAAGAGAAAAGCCCCATCCGACTATAAATCGAAATGAGGCTACTCCTATGTCCAACAACATAAGGCTAGCCTCTTACCTGACAAAAAGCAAGGAGAGAAGGCTATGAAGCCGCAAAAAATCGCAATATTGAGTTTGATCATTATTTGTGTGACGTTACTCATATTCACGTGGATAACAAGGGGTTCAATCTGTAAACTCCATATCAAACGAGGTAATACAGAGGTTGCGGCAAGCATGGCTTACGAATCCAGCAGCAGGTAAGGCAACCTTAGGCGGGAGGTTTTTACTCCCGCCCTTTTAGATATTGTTATGACTTGGTTCTCAGGCACCCTTTATATTTAAATGGAATTTAACGCAAATTAAAACTGCTGAAACTTTAGCATTAATTAATATATCAGCATTTATAGATTTGAATAAGAATTTTCAATTAGATCTTTCCCTATTAGAGTATTAATTCTTTTAAGATAATTCACCATCCCTATTCATCAGACATATACAATCAAACAACCCATAATATTATAAAAACATCGATAAGTTACATAAATATATATACTTCTTAAAGGTTATCACAACTAAATCCAATTACTGTAAAAAATAACTCTTTCACTTAAATAGTAGGTTATTTATCCATACAATAACCTACTTTCACTTTTATTTTATATTTTATCCAGGCAAAACTGATGTGGTTAACCGAGAGGTACAGCACAAATGTTGCCGCTCATCAAAAATATCAATTCGCCACACCTGGTGATTGCGGCCAATATGAATAGGTTTACATACGCCTTTCACTTCACCACTACGAACCGAGCGAATATGATTAGCATTGATTTCCAGCCCAACAACTTTTTTCTCACCTTCGGAACAGAGATACCCAGCTAAAGAACCGAGTGATTCTGCCAGCACAACAGATGCCCCGCCATGCAATAAACCAAATGGCTGACGCGTGCGATAATCAACCGGCATTGTGCCTTCAATATAGTCATCACCGATATGCGTGATTTTTATGCCCAGATGGCCCATCATACATTGGCTATTTACTTGATTCAGGCTATCCAGTCCAATATCACGTTTCCAAATCATGGGATTATCTCCAATAAAGCTTGCAACGGATGCTTAAGTACTTGCCCTTCTATCCGCTTAACCTGACTGCGGCAGGAATAACCAGAGCTTAGACAACGCTCCAATGGTAATTTCTGCAAGACAGGTTGCCAGGATAACTTATAGATACCAATAGAGTGTTCTATGTTTTTGTTTTCATGACCATAGGTTCCGGCCATGCCACAGCAGCCTACACTGATATTATTCAGCTTGCTACCCAACCGATGGAAAATTTTTTCCCACTGTTGACTACTGCCCGGTAGCATAGTCACTTCGGTACAATGTCCAAATAGATACCATTTATCACCAGATCTTTCTTCATGGTCACTTTTCTCTGGTAAAGTATTAATCAACCATTCATGAACAAGCTGAACCTCAAACTTCCCTCGCTGTTCTCCCAGAATTTCTTTATATTCATCCCGGTAGCACAGTACCAGCGCTGGATCGACACCGACCATAGGAATACCCAACTCAGCAACCCGGTTCAGAAAATCTGACGTCTTTTTGGCCGTTTTAGCAAAACGAGATAAGAAGCCTTTGATATGTTGTGCTTTGCCGTTTGGAGAAAATGGCAGCAATACGGGTTTATATCCCAATTTTTCTACCAAATAGGCAAAATCAGCCACAACTTTTGCATCGTAATAACTCGTGAACGGGTCCTGAACGATCAACACGTGTTCGTCACGATGAGCCTGTTCCATTTTTTCAAGCTGTTCCAGTGTGGTCGAAAGTGCATAATGACCCGCCAGTTGTTGGTACAGCGTCGGGCTGGATAACAAGGGTAAATCCACCATGCCGATAGTCCGGCGGCTCAATTCTTGTATCCACGGTTGTTTCAGGAAGAAATTAAAGACCCGAGGGACCTTAGCCATTAATGGCGTACTGCTTTCCGCACTCGCCACGATATGATCACATAAAGGGCGAAAATAGCGGCCGTGATATAACTCAAGAAAACGTGCACGAAATGACGGAACATCAATTTTAATCGGGCACTGTGTTGAGCAAGCTTTGCATGCCAGACAACCAGACATTGCCTCTTTCACTTCGTGAGAAAAGTCATACTCCCCGCGCCATGCCTGCCAACTATTGTGGGTCTTCTCAATCAACCCACGCAAACTTGGTCGTTTTTGTTCTAATCCCTGTTTCAGTAACGTCGGATCCACACCCTGTTCAGCCAAAAGGCGCAGCCATTCACGCACCAGTGTTGCGCGTCCTTTCGGTGAATGAATACGTTGCTGACTCACTTTCATTGATGGACACATCGGGCTTTTTACATCGAAATTAAAACAGAGCCCATTCCCATTACACTCCATAGCACCGCGGAATGTATTCCTGACATTTACCGGAATTGTCCGGTCATACGTTCCTCGCTTAACAGCATCGACTTTCATCATCGGGGCATCAACCCCCATCGGCGGACAAATTTTACCCGGATTCAAGCGATTATCCGGGTCAAAGGCAGCCTTAACCCGGCGTAATTCTTCATACAAGATGCTACCGAAAAATGCCGGGCTGTACTCAGCACGAAATCCTTTACCATGCTCTCCCCACAGCAAACCACCATAACGTGTGGTGAGACTGACAATTTCATCAGAAATCTGTTTCATCAGTATCTCTTGCTGAGGATCGCACATATCCAGCGCCGGCCGAACATGCAGCACCCCCGCATCCACATGACCAAACATACCGTAATTAAGATGATGACTATCCAATAGCTGCCGGAATTCCACAATATAATCAGCGAGATACTGTGGCGGCACACACGTATCTTCTACAAAAGGAATAGGTTTCGCCGCACCTTTACTGTTACCCAACAAACCAACTGCTTTCTTGCGCATTGCATAAATACGCTCAATATCAGCTAACTCTCGGCAAATTTGATAACCAATAATCCCAGCTTGATTGCCATCCATCAGTTCATCAAGGCGCTGACAAAGTGTTTCTACTTGCCGATCTATCAAAGGTTGATCATCTCCACTGAATTCAACAATATTCAACCCTTGCATATCTTTGTTAGGAATATCCGTTATTAATTCCTTAACTGAGTGCCAGACGATGTCCTCACGCGCCAAATTCAGCACCTTGGAATCCACGGTCTCAACCGATAACGCCTTTGCCTCCACCATAAAAGGAGCATTACGCAGTGCAGAATCAAATGAATCATATTTCACGTTCACCAATCGCCTAACTTTTGGCAGCGGAGTCATATCCAAAACCGCTTCGGTAATAAAAGCTAGCGTTCCTTCTGAACCAGTTAAGATACGACCTAAGTCAAATTTCCGCATATCGTCACTGAAAACATGGCGCAAATCATAACCGGTCAGAAAGCGATTAAGTTTGGGGAATTTTTCAACGATAAGTTCACGTTGTTCACGGCAACGATTAAGCACCGTATTATAAATGCGACCGGTAACAGAATCCTCTTGCGCAATCGATTCCGCCTGGACTATATCCATAGCGCGGGTGTCAAGTAATTCCCCCCCTAATAGCACTGCCCGTAGACTAAGAACATGATCAGAAGTTTTACCATAGACTAATGAACCCTGACCGGATGCATCAGTATTAATCATACCGCCCAATGTTGCACGGTTACTGGTTGAAAGCTCCGGTGAAAAGAAATAACCATATGGACGCAAATATTGATTCAATTGGTCTTTAATCACCCCCGCTTCAACTCTGACCCAACCTTGCTCCGGGTTAATCTCAAGAATGCGATTCATATAGCGGGACATATCCACCACAATGCCGTCATTAAGCGCCTGACCGTTTGTGCCTGTACCGCCACCGCGTGGAGTAAATGTCAAATTCTGATATTCTTTTTCACCTGCGACATGAGCCAGTAAAACCACATCGGCACTAGATCGAGGGAAAACGACAGCCTGTGGTAAGAGTTGATAGATACTGTTATCTGTCGCCATTGTCAGACGATCGGCATAACTACTGGCAACATCTCCGGTAAATCCTTGTTCCTTTAATGTATCCAAGAACTTCTGTGCGACCTCACTGACGTGCGGTGCTTGTGATATGCGTGGGATCATTATCGTTTTGACCCTTTTAGAATGAGTGTCCACATTGCTTCATTTATACTATCTTTGAATCAATGCCTTAATCAGCCGTAACCATTTACCACCGTTAACTGATTTGTCTGAGAAGGCAAGCGTTTACCTTATCATAATATTCACCTATTTTGAGTAACCTGTAGATAACATCCTATTTATACCCGTCATCTTTCAAGTTGCCTCTTTGTTGGCTGCACTCGCTCACCCCGGTCACATCGTTATCTATGCTCCCGGGGATTCGCTCCCTTGCCGCCGCGATGCATCTTGAAATCCATAGGGTATATTCATTATCTTTAGCACCTTAGCGCCACTAACTCCCTGAGAGAAATTAACTTATGGACAAATCTCAACCGCATTATGATTTACCAAAACTATTATTTACTTTAATTTTCCTGTCACTGTTAATTGTTACCAGCTTTTGGGTGATAAAGCCCTTTATCTTCGGTTTTGTCTGGGCCGGCATGGTTGTTATCGCCACCTGGCCATTATTAGAAAAACTACAGAGCAGTTTATGGGGTAAACGCTGGATTGCAGTCTCCATCATGACGCTACTGCTAATTCTATTATTTGTGATCCCTATCGCATTACTGGTCAGTAGTTTATTGGAAAACAGTGCGCCACTAATCCAGTGGGCTAAATCCCCCGCTCATTTTCAGATACCGACAATGACCTGGCTGAATAATATTCCTCTGGTTGGAGATAAACTATACAGCGGTTGGAACTCACTCATTACTGATGGTGGAAATGTTCTGATAGCTAAAGTCCAGCCTTATGTTGGAGAAGCCGCAACCTGGTTCTTTACTCAAGCAGCAAATGCCGGGCGTTTCGTATTCCATCTCGGTTTGATGGTGCTATTCAGCGTGCTCTTATATCTAAAAGGCGAGCAGGTGACGATGAGCATTCGCCATTTTGCCATTCGCCTGGCAAATAAACGCGGAGATGCCGCCATCCTGTTGGCAGCACAATCCATCCGTGCCGTAGCGCTTGGAGTGGTGGTTACCGCATTGGTTCAAGCCATTATCGGTGGTCTTGGCTTGGCTGTTTCAGGCATTCCTTATGCTACGTTGCTGACAGTACTCATGTTTGTCTGTTGTGTCGCTCAACTCGGTCCATTACTGATTTTAGTTCCCGCTGTTGCCTGGCTTTATTGGACAGGTGATACAACCTGGGGAACCGTGCTACTGGTCTGGAGCGGTATCGTAACGACAATGGATGGGTTTCTTCGCCCATTTTTAATCCGTCTGGGCGCAGATTTACCTATGGCGCTGATATTAATAGGCGTTATTGGTGGAATACTCTCATTTGGCATGATTGGCTTATTTATCGGCCCCGTTGTATTAGCAGTTGCTTATCGTTTATTAATCGCATGGATGAATGAAGTCCCAGAACCTAAAAATGATTTAGCCGAAACTGAAAAATATCTGGAACAGAAATTTTCAGAATAAATTTGTATGATAATTAATTCTGACTTATATAGCGAAAGAGAGTTAGCTCTTTCGCTAAAGCATAATTTTAATAAAACTTATCACTTTTCTGAGGTGCTGATTTATTAAATATCATTATTGTAAATAAATTGTTAAAAAATAGTTAAATCTGGCTCATTATAGCCGTAAATAATACGTAAATTAGGACAATTCTTAATGAATAAACGATTTAACTAAATTAATATAAGTGGGCTATGAACGAGACGTTTATTTCTCCTTTTGATGGTTCTACTTGTTAGAAACACCTAATATTGCTGTGTGTAGTCCTTGCCTATCACGCCCATGATAGGCTTTTTTTTTCACTATTTTTATACTTTCCCATAGAACGATAATTAACGACTCTAGTTGTTAAAAAGCCCGCCATTATTTTGACGGACCTTAATTTCAATTGAGTATTATTCTCAATTAATTCACTTTCGCTAATCCTAACCAAGTTTTTACAACGGTATCTGGATTTAATGACAGGCTATCAATCCCTTCTTCCATCAGCCAATGAGCAAAATCCTGATGGTCTGAAGGCCCCTGACCACAAATTCCCACATACTTGTTTTGACGCTTAGCCGCTTGAATAGCCAATGAGAGCAGAGCCTTGACCGCATCATTACGTTCATCAAATAGTTCAGATACCACCCCAGAATCCCGATCCAAACCAAGAGTCAGTTGAGTCATATCATTAGAACCAATAGAGAAGCCATCAAAATGTTCAAGGAACTGTTCTGCCAGAATTGCGTTGGACGGAATCTCGCACATCATAATGACTTTCAATCCGTTTTCACCGCGCTTCAACCCTTGGGATGCCAGTTCAGCAATCACTGCTTCAGCCTGCGCTACCGTACGAACGAACGGGATCATAATTTCAACGTTGGTCAACTCCATATCATTACGTACACGTTTAACGGCTTCGCACTCCAATGCAAAACAGCGACGGAAACTGTCAGAAACATAACGCCCTGCACCACGGAAACCTAGCATAGGGTTCTCTTCATCAGGTTCATAAATGTCACCACCAACCAGATTAGCATATTCATTGGATTTAAAATCAGACAAACGGACAATAACCCGTTTCGGCCAGAATGCAGCCGCTAGAGTGGCAATCCCCTCCGTCAAGCGCCCAACATAGAACTCAACCGGGTTGTCATAACCTACCATCAGCGATTTTATCTCTTGCTGCAACTCAGGAGTTTGCTGATCAAACTCCAGTAATGCACGGGGATGTACACCAATCATCCGATTAATAATAAACTCCAAACGAGCAAGACCTACGCCATCATTCGGCAAACGGGCAAAATCAAATGCACGATCTGGATTGCCGACGTTTAGCATAATTTTTACATCAAGCTCCGGTAACTGATCGACTTGAGAACTTTGTACAGTAAAATTCAGTTGATTCTGATAAACAAAACCCGTATCACCTTCCGCACAGGAAACTGTCACCGACTGATTCTCTTTCAAACGTTCCGTTGCATCACCGCATCCAACAACCGCGGGAATGCCCAATTCACGGGCAATAATCGCTGCATGACAGGTCCGGCCACCGCGGTTAGTCACAATCGCAGCAGCTTTTTTCATAATAGGTTCCCAATCCGGATCGGTCATATCAGTAACCAGAACATCACCCGGTTGGATGCGATCCATTTCATTCAAGTTGTGAATGACTTTTACTCGACCTGCACCAATACGATGGCCTATGGCACGTCCTTCCACCAATACCTGACCTGGTTCATTCAGTTGGTAACGCTCCATAACCTGCTGGTTTGAGCGGACAGTCTCAGGACGCGCCTGAACAATGTATAACTTGCCGTTATGACCATCTTTAGCCCATTCAATATCCATGGGTCGGCCATAATGTTTTTCAATTAGTAACGCCTGACGCGCCAATGCCTCAACTTCTTCATCAGCTAAAGAGAAACGATTGCGTTGTGATGCGGGTACATCTTCGATGCGTACCTGCTTGCCATGTTCTTTATTGTCAGCATAGATCATATGCAGTTTTTTAGAACCCAGATTGCGGCGCACAATCGCTGGTTTACCCTTATTCAGGGTTGATTTATGAACATAGAACTCATCCGGATTCACAGCGCCCTGAACAACCATCTCACCCAATCCGTAAGCAGAGGTAATAAAAACAACCTGATCAAACCCTGATTCAGTATCAATAGTGAACATCACACCGGAAGAGGCGAGATCAGAACGCACCATACGTTGTACACCCGCTGATAATGCAACCCCCCGATGGTCATATCCCTGATGGACACGATAGGAAATAGCGCGATCATTAAATAATGAAGCAAACACATGTTTGATGGCAACCATCACAGCATCAATGCCTTGCACGTTTAGAAAGGTTTCCTGCTGCCCGGCAAAAGAGGCATCAGGCATATCTTCAGCCGTTGCCGAAGAACGTACAGCAAAAGAGGCTTCAGGCTCTCCTTCAGACAACTGTTGATAAGCATCCTGAATATCTTTTTCTAGTTGTGGCGTAAATGGTGTATCAATCACCCATTGGCGAATTTGTGCACCTGCTTTAGCCAGTTGATTGACATCATCAACATCCGTTTCATCCAGCAAGTCATAAATACGCTGATTGACACCACTTTGTTCCAAGAAATCATTAAATGCCTGTGCTGTCGTGGCGAAACCATTCGGGACAGAAACCCCCAACTCTGACAGGTGAGTGATCATTTCTCCCAGGGAGGCGTTTTTACCACCAACCCGGTCAATATCATGCATACCTAATTGGTTATACCAAAGCACATTACGCAGGGTGAGGTCATTATTGGGCATTAAAACAATCCTTTTAGCATTTGGGTACAAATCGGAAAAATTGGCACTGCATAGCGCAGTCATAAATAGACTAACACAATGTTTTCGCACACATAGAAAGGTGAATCGATCAACCCAACACATTATTTTTTTCTTAGGTATACTTTGCAGAAAATCGATACTCGGTTTCATTTAACTAAACGATTGGAAAGATAAAAGGTCACTATAAATATCATGGCAAAACTCAGATTAGAAACATCAGCGAAACGTAATGGTCGTAATAGTGTTGAAGGTGTTGAACGCACTGTCTTTTTTATTTCAGATGGCACAGCAATTACCGCAGAAGTATTAGGCCATGCTGTCTTATCACAATTCCCCATCAAAATAACTTCTTATACTCTTCCTTTTGTTGCCAGTGAAACCCGCGCAGAAGAAATAAAGCAACAAATAAATCAGATATATCAAGATACGCGTATAAGACCTTTAGTTTTCTATTCCATTATCTCTTCTGGAGTGAAAAATATTATTACCAGCAGCGAAGGATTTTGTCAGGACATTGTACAAACACTGGTCGCCCCATTACAGCAAGAAACCGGGTTGGAACCCAAACCCGAACTTAATCGCACTCACGGTCTGACTGAGAAAAATCTCAGCCAGTACGATGCGCGTATCGCTGCTATTGATTATGCCCTGGCACATGATGATGGTATCTCTTTACGTAATCTTGACCAGGCACAGGTTATCCTGTTGGGCGTATCCCGCTGTGGGAAAACACCCACTAGCCTCTATTTAGCCATGCAATTTGGTATTCAGGCTGCAAATTATCCTTTTACTGCGGATGATATGGACAATTTACAATTACCTGCGACATTAAAACAATTTCAACATAAGTTATTCGGGTTAACTATAAGCCCTGAACGGCTGGCCGCTATTAGAGAAGAACGTCGAGAAAATAGCCGTTATGCATCATTGAGGCAATGTAGAATAGAAATTTCCGAAGTTGAAGCTTTATTCCGTAAGAATAAGATTAATTATCTTAACACCACCAATTATTCTGTTGAAGAAATCTCAACCAAAATAATCGACATGATGAAGCTAAACCGACGAATGTTTTAAAAATATATCAATAGGAATAATGGAAAAAAATTTATCATATGACTAATTATATCATTTGTTTAACTTAGTCGTTTTCGTTTATTGTAATTTCAATTATCTATAGATATGCCTGCTAATGTGAAACGAACTTTGAGAAAATATATGTACAAAACAGATGGTTTAAGGACTCACCGTGTCGATAGTTTGGTCACACCTCAAACTCTTGCAATTCAATTTCCTGTATCCGAAAAAATCGTCAACAATGTGACAGCGTCACGGAAACGTATTGCCGATATTCTCTGCGGGAACGATCCACGGCTTATGGTAATCATCGGTCCTTGCTCTATTCATGATATTGATGCCGCTTTAGATTATGCTCAGCGACTGAACAGATTGCGTGAAAAATACCAGCACAGACTGGAAATTATCATGCGCACCTATTTTGAGAAACCACGCACAGTGGTGGGCTGGAAAGGTTTAATTTCAGATCCCTATCTCGACGGTTCTTGCCAGGTAAATCGGGGCATTACTTTGGCCCGGAAATTATTGGTTGACGTCAATGAGTTGGGTTTACCTACGGCAACCGAATTTCTGGATATGGTGACCGGCCAATATATTGCCGATCTGATCAGTTGGGGCGCGATCGGAGCCAGAACAACAGAAAGCCAGATTCACCGAGAAATGGCATCCTCCCTCTCCTGTCCAGTTGGCTTTAAAAATGGAACGGATGGCAACATCCGTATCGCCATAGATGCAATCCGTGCAGCCAGTGTCTGTCACACATTTCTTTCGCCAGATAAGCACGGTCAGATGACCATCTATCAAACCGAAGGCAACCCATACGGCCACATTATTATGCGTGGAGGCAAACAGCCTAATTACAGTGCCAAAGATATTGCTACAGCTTGTACTCAACTACGTGAATTTAATTTACCAGAACATTTAGTTATCGATTTCAGTCATGGTAATTGTCAAAAAATCCATAAACGCCAACTGACTATAGCAAAAGAGGTGGGCCACCAGATTCAAGCGGGTTCTTCCGCTATTGTCGGTGTGATGGTTGAAAGTTTTCTGGTTGAAGGCACCCAGCAAGTCATTCAGGGACAACCGCTAAATTACGGTCAATCGATCACAGATCCTTGTCTAAACTGGCAAGATACAGAACAGCTTATTGACATTCTTGCCGAAGCAGTAAGTTACCGTTTCTGAATCCTTATTCCGAGTTAGCCTTTTGCATTCATAAGAGGCTAACTGACAACACATTAATTAAATTTCATTAATGTGTTGCTCCTGACCACCAAAAATATTGCTTGAAGTCACCCCTTTATATAACGATAATAATTCTCACTATGATAATAGTTAGTATTCGCAAAGTGGTTTTATGACTAAAATATGTCACCAACATTCTTGTATTACATTTGAAAAACAATGCAACATCTATCCTGCTGAAATTGTAGAAATTGGCTACATTGACAGTAAACAACTATTAGGTGAGCTAGGAATTACCAGAATTCGTCACCAAGGAGAATTCTACCAATTGCGCCAAACTAAGAGCCTATCTCAATAGGCGTAATTGTTGCAGGCAGTTTGAACACGGACAGCGCGGAAAAACCGGAGCGTACACGTAGTACGTGAGGATTTTGAGCACTGCCCAGGTTCGCTCTTTATGGCAAAGAAGGGCAAATAAAATAGCCCTATTGGGATAGGCAGTAAAGCCGGTAAGCTGATACTAACTAAATAAAATAATAACTCAGCCAGCCACCCGGATCGCGTATCGGGGCAGCCAGCTATATCCATAACTCATAAAATATTATTATGGAGATTCGCCTGATGTCTCAATCTGCAAGATCAACACTCAAACTATCAGCATTAAGCTTGGCAATTATCAGTAGTATTCCGGCTGTTTATGCAGCAACAAAATCATCCGATGCCGACAGTGATAAATCATCCCGCGAGGTGATAACTGTTTATGCAACAGGTAATGAAAGGGATAGTTTTGAAGCTCCCATGATGGTCACTGTGATAAATAGTCAGTCACCACAAAGTCAGACAGCCGGTAATGCTAACGATCTCATCAAAAAAATACCCGGCATTAATATAGCCGGTACAAACCGTGCTAATGGGCAAGATGTTAGTCTGCGTGGTTATGGTCCAAAAGGTGTTTTGACGTTGATTGACGGTATTCGCCAAGGTACCGATACCGGTCATATCAATGGCACGTTCCTGGACCCAGCACTCATTAAACAAGTCGAAGTTGTACGCGGCCCTTCCGCCCTACTCTACGGCAGTGGTGCCTTAGGCGGTGTGATCGCTTATCAAACTGTCGATGCCGCCGATCTTCTGCAAGCGGGTCAAGATCACGGATTCCGCGTTTTTGCCCGCGGTGCAACGGGTGACCATAGTATGGGCTTTGGTGGTGCAACGTTCGCAAAATCGGAATCCCTGGATGGTCTATTTGCCTTCAGTACCCGTGATTCAGGTAACATCCGTCACGGTGGTGGTGTGGTTGGCGATAATGATGAATTTATCAGTAATCTAATGGCAAAAGGCAGTTGGAAAATTGATGACAACCAGTCCCTGAGCAGTCAATTACGCTATTACCGTAATGAGGCTAATCAACCTAAAAATCCACAAACACTCACCGGAAAAAATAAAAATCCTAGCACTTGGACTGATCGCACAACAACTCAACGTGATGCCCAACTCAGCTACCAATTAAATCCAGCAGAATATGATTGGTTAAATGCCAAAACTGATCTCTATTATTCCGATATCACTATTAATGCTCGTACTAAGGAGAAAGGTTTCGAAGGCCGTAAACAGAAAACCTATGGCGTAAAATTGGAAAACCGCTCCCGCCTGTGGACAGACAGCCCGCTGGCACATCAATTTACCTACGGTGGTGAAACTTACAAACAGAAACAGACTCCAGACGGTAATACAGATAGCTTTCCTGACGCGGATATCCGCTTTTATTCCGGCTGGTTACAAGATGAGATAACGCTGCGCGACCTGCCAGTCTCTATTGTCGCGGGTACGCGCTATGACAACTATAAAGGAAACAATTCTAAAGATGAGGCTGTCAGCGCCGATAAATGGTCTTCCAAAGGTGCTATCAGTATCACACCAACTGACTGGTCGATGCTGTTTACCTCTTACGCTCAAGCTTTCCGTGCACCGACAATGGGAGAAATGTATAACGATTCTATGCACTATCCTGGAAACTTCTGGACCCCTAATCCAAATCTTCGTCCAGAAAGCAACGAAACGTGGGAGTCTGGTTTTGGATTACGTTTCAATGATCTACTAGCAGATAACGACGAGCTGAAATTTAAAGCGAGTTACTTTGATACTCAAGCCAAAGATTATATTAAGTCAGATATAGTCAACCAAGGAAGGAACACAACATCTGTTAATATATCTAGCGCCAAGATTTGGGGATGGGATGCTTCCATAAACTATGAATCCAATCTGTTCTCTTGGGAACTGGCTTACAACCGCACAGAAGGTAAAGATGAAAAAAGCGGTGGATCTCTTGATAACCTCAGCCCAGATACTATCACCAGCATACTGGAAATCCCTATTGCACAAACCGGTTTCTCTGTCGGCTGGGTAGGTCAATTCACCAAGCATACTGACTTCAAAGGTAAAGATGCTAGAGGTAGAGATCCTAAACAACAAGCAGGCTATGGCGTTAATGATTTCTATGTCAGCTATCAAGGTGAAGGAATGCTCAAAGGTGTGACTACTACAGCAGTTTTAGGCAATGCTTTTGATAAAGAATACTACTCACCACAGGGAACACCGCAGGATGGTCGCAACGCCAAACTGTTCGTCAGTTACCAGTGGTAATTAAATAAATGTATTTCAAGGAGTTAAATTGTGAATTCTTCACTTTATGAACGTTATCTACAAGCCAAATCTGATAACAAAGCCAAATATGCCCGTGATCTGGCAGCCTATCTGAATGTCAGTGAAGGTGAGTTATTACATAGCCGCGTTGGTATCGATGCCAAACGCCTTAATGTTGACGCCCCAACTTTACTGGAAGAGTTAGCTGTTGTTGGTGAAATTAAGGCGATCACCCGCAATGATTTTGCTGTTCATGAACACATTGGCCGGTATGAAAATACCCATTTCAGCAGCCACGCAGGGCTGGTCTTGAACCCTCGTGAACTCGACTTGCGGATATTCTTTGGACACTGGAGTAGTATATTTTATCTGGTTGAACCCGCAAAAAATGGTGTGCGCCACAGCATTCAATTTTTTGATCATCAGGGTGACGCATTGCATAAAGTTTATGCAACAGGTAATACTAATATGACAGCTTGGGAAGCGCTGATCGAAAAATATCAGGCAGAAGACAACCCCCCACTGATCATCAAACCTATAGAAGAAATCACCTATTCAACTCTAACAAATGAACTGAAAGCACAGCTTGATGAAGAATGGCGAGCAATGACTAACGTTCATCAATTCTTCACGTTACTTAAAAACCATAATCTGAGCCGTCAACAGGTTTTCAACGCAGTACATGATGATCTGGCTTACAAGGTAGAAAATTCTGCACTGAATAAACTTATCAACACCGCTTATAACGATCAGAATGAAATCATGATCTTCGTCAGTAATCATGGTTGCGTACAAATTTTCACCGGAAAGCTGGAACGTCTGATGCCACATCAGGAAGAAAACTCAGATCAGAAATGGATTAATATCTTTAACCGCAATTTCACACTACATTTAATAGAGAGTGCTATTGCTGAAAGCTGGGTAACCCGTAAACCAACAGAGGAGGGTTTTGTCACCAGCCTTGAGCTATTTGATGCTAATGGCAATCAGATTGCTCAACTGTTTGGTCAGCGTACAGAAGGCACTCCTGAACAAACTCAGTGGTATGAGCAAGTGGCTGCTCTGCCAAAACTGCAATCAATACAGGAAGAGCGTGTAGCATGAAACAATGGCTTCTGACATTTGTCCTTGCGGTATCGTTCAGTGCTTTTTCCACTGAACGGATCGTCACTATCGGTGGCGATGTATCTGAAATTGTTTTTGCACTTGGTGCAGGTGAAAAAGTTGTCGCCAGAGACAGCACCAGCCAGAAACCAACCGAATTGCTTGCCTTACCCGATGTCGGCTATATGAGAATGCTTAACCCTGAAGGTATTCTCTCTATGAATCCAACACTGGTGCTAACCAGTGAGTTGGCAAAACCTTCACTGGCACTTAAGCAGCTCCAAGATTCTGGTGTAGAAGTAATTCAGATAACCGGAAAAGCAGCGTTAGAAGCCGTTCCTGAAAAAATTAAGGCCGTCGCTAAGGCGGTCAATCAAACTGAACGTGGTGCACAATTGATTCAACAATATCAAAAAGCACTGACAGAAATACCAACAACTACCTTGCCGACCCGTATTCTGTTTGTGATGAGTCACGGAGGTATCATGCCAATGGCTGCCGGCCAAAAAACCGCAGCGGACAAAATGATTCGCGCTGTTGGTGCCACTAATGCCATGCAAGGTTTCAACAATTACCGCCCACTTTCCCAGGAAGGTGTTATTGCCAGCGCACCAGATCTGTTATTAGTGACGGAGGATGGTATTAAATCAATGGGCGGTTTGGATAAAATCTGGCAATTACCCGGATTGAAACACACCCCTGCCGGTCAAAAAAAACGGGTTTTAATTGTAGATGATATGGGGCTACTCGGTTTTGGCCTCGAAACCCCCTCAGTGATGAAACAACTCAGACAGGCGGCGGAGAAGACTCAATGAGCCGTATGAAGTCTCCGGGTTTGGGCTTGGCGTTTCTTTGTTTGTTACTGTCCGGGTTGGCTATTGGTTCTGCTAACATTGGCGCATTATCATTATCTTTCAAGACATTATGGGAATCTTCCATTAGTGAACCCCAGTGGCAAATCTGGCTGAATATCAGATTACCAAGAGTGCTATTAGCCATACTGGTTGGCTGTGCTTTAGCGACTTCCGGGGCTGTAATGCAAGGGTTATTTCGCAATCCACTCGCTGATCCTGGCCTACTAGGTATTAGCAGTGGAGCCGCATTGATGGTTGCAATGGCAATTGTTCTGCCAGTTAGCCTGCCATCTGTCATCGCTGTGTACGGACATATTATCGCCGCTTTTATTGGCAGCCTGTTAATTTCATTACTGATTTTTTCACTCAATAAATATAACTACGGAAATCTGGCCCGCTTATTACTCGCCGGGATTGCTATCAATGCCCTTTGTATGTCTGCTATTGGTGTCCTGAGCTATATCAGTGACGATCAACAGCTACGACAATTCTCTTTATGGATGATGGGTTCACTCAGCCAGATAGAGTGGCCGACGTTGGCAATTACAGCTTCTTTAATTATTCCCGCTATTATCCTAACATTCAGCCAGGCCCGTAAACTGAATCTGCTGCAATTAGGAGATGAAGAGGCCCACTATCTTGGTATAAATGTCCAACGCACTAAATTCCAGTTATTACTACTCAGCGCCCTACTTATTGGCAGCGCTGTTGCATTAAGTGGTGTTATTGGATTTGTTGGGCTAGTTATCCCACATTTGATCAGAATGCGATTTGGTGGTGATCATAATTGGCTACTTCCCGGTGCTGCTTTAGGCGGAGCTTCTCTTCTGCTTACCGCAGATACACTGGCAAGAACATTAGTCTCACCAGCAGAAATACCCGTTGGCCTAATTACTGGTTTAATCGGCGGTCCATATTTTCTATGGTTGATACTCAAACAACCAGGGCCAGGGAGCCGCACCTAATGGATGCCATAAAAAATAATATTTCTCTGCAAGCACAGAATTTAAGCTATTCAATTGGCAACCAAAAAATTATTGATAATGTTTCGCTCTCGGTAAATAAAGGCGAGATTGTCGCCATCATTGGGCCAAATGGCGCGGGGAAATCCACATTATTGCGGCTATTAACGGGATATATAAAACCTGAGCATGGGCAATGTTATTTACACGGAATACCTATTGAGCAATGGCCAGCTGAACAATTAGCCCGCACTCGTGCCGTCATGCGTCAACATAGCTCACTCTCTTTCCCTTTCAGTGTAGAAGAAGTGATCGCTATGGGGCGCTCTCCTCATGGTATGCATCATAAACAGACAGCAATTGATACCGTTATTGAACAAACGGATTGCCATGAGTTACGTCACCGCGACTACCGGCAACTCTCCGGTGGTGAGCAGCAAAGAGTACAACTCGCTCGTGTCCTTGCTCAACTTTGGCATCCAACACCAATAGAATGCTGCTTGTTTCTTGACGAACCAACATCAGCCTTGGATCTCTACCATCAGCAACACACTTTGCGTCTGCTTTACCGACTGACACGGGAACAACCCATGGCTATGTGCTGTGTTCTACATGATTTAAATCTTGCCGCTCTCTATGCAGACAAAATCTTTCTATTACATAAAGGAAAGTTAGTCGCTGCGGGTACACCAGAAGAAGTGCTGAATGATCATACTCTGAAAAAATGGTATCAAGCAGATCTTGGCATTACCCGCCATCCTGAGACTCAACAACCTCAGATTTATTTGAGGCAGTAACAGTAAATTCGACAGGCAAATTATTTCAATCGCTTGCCTGTCTTACTCTTTATTTCCGAAATTTTATTGCATCAGGCAAATACCAAAAAGTTGAAATCAAGCACAAGCAATAACCCAGAAGTTCACACCCTTCCTCAACCATATTTTTTGCTGTTCGATCAAAATGTTCGAGCATCAAACCTTTCCATAATTCTCCCATACCAAACAAACGGGAAAAAACGAGTACACACAAAATACCTGCAACCATCATGCTGTAACTTTGATGGCGCGTAAAATGAACAAGCCCAGCCAACGTATCCCTGCCTTTATAAGCTGAGTAAAAAATACAAATTAGCGCTAACGGAATAGCAATCCACGCCCAGGCACCATGAAATATCTCATCAAATATAGCATCCAGCTCTCTTATCAATAAACAAGCAAAAAAACCTGATATCAAGACTAATGCAGGACGTAATTGACTATTCTTTTTTGCTTCCAACAGAAATATAGCAGAAATAACAAACAGTATACTTTCCTGAGCAATTTCAGTTAATGAGTTCTCCTTCACTGCATTCTGCAAATAGATAACATCAATAAAGAGTAAGCCTATGACCATGGCTAAAATCAGAGCATAAAGAACAAAAAATGCCAACTTTTTAGTTAAAAAAGCCAAGTCCGATTGCATTACAACCTCCATTAAATTAAATGACGAACGATGATACTGTTTTGAATAAATTAGTGAAGATCATTTGATGCTACTTATTATTAAAACAAAGGAAATTTGCATAAATGATAATAATTATCAATTATAAATAGCATTTTTTGCCTATAGATATCCCGGATTTATTTTAAAATACACTCATTAATAACTATAGTTATTATCATTATGAAAATAACTAACGAAATCTAATATTTTAGCAACTAGCCCACCATCAGTGGGAGGTGAAAATGTCAGAAAGTGTAGTAAATGATATTGTCGGATGGCTCGAAACTCAGCTCCAACGTAACGAAGGTATAAAAATAGCGACCATTGCTGACAGAAGCGGTTATTCAAAGTGGCATCTACAAAGAGTGTTTAAAGAAGTGAAAGGCTATACCTTGGGTGAATATGTTCGTAAGCGGCGTTTACACGAAGCAGCAAGATCTCTGCGTGAAGAAAACCTACCAATCCTTGATATCGCTTTACAATATGGTTTCAGTTCTCAGGCAACATTTACCCGGATCTTCAAAAAGCACTTTAATACCACGCCTGCTAGATTTAGAGAAAATGGTAATCTACCTGAATTAAAGTACTTCTTAGATCATAGGCAATAACCGAGAGCCTCTAATAACCTTATTGATAGCATTCCCTAATGGTCAATATTTTATTGACCATTTAACTCTTATACTATTTTAATTCGCTAACACCCTAATAGATCAAAAAACAAAATAAGGATTTTCCAGATAACTATTGGCTAACCTAGTTTTATTCACTAGACATGAAGAAAAAATTTCCACATATATCAACATAAGTGATTTCGGATAATAACTTTATTAAATGACAATAAAATCTATTCAAATTTATTAATTCACGATAAATAAACTAATTAATATAATTAAAAAACAAAAATATTTCCATACAAATCATAACTATACCCTATGGATTTCAAGATGGATCGCGACGGCAAGGGAGTGAATCCCCGGGAGCATAGGTAACTATGTGACTGGGGTGAGCGAGTGCAGCCAACAAAGAAGCAACTTGAAAGATGACGGGTATATAATATATAGTATTCTTTATTCAATTAATAGGATCATTTTTACTGTCAACAAGCAGATAAAAAACACTAGAAAAATCTGATCAGAAATATTAAAACACTGTGCCTAAAACTTAGTGTATCTTTAGTTATTAAAAAGTAAAAACCCTGAAGACTGAACATCAGGGTTTTTATTTATAATTAATTCCAATTCACTATTTACCCTAATAGACGTTATTTTGCAAAAAGCTTGAACACTATCCAAATCTAAAATGGCAAATAAAATAACATAATGGAATAGGCTTTTAATACCTTTAACGTAAATAATAGCGAATAATATTTTCTATAAGAATTCTCACTCCTATCATTCCTAATGTCTACCGTCCTTATCATCCCCCGGTTCCGCCGCCTGTATTACCTCCTGTTCCGCCGCCTGTACTACCTCCTGTTCCACCGCCTGTACTACCTCCTGTACCGCCTCCTGTACCACCGCCTGTTCCCTTATCCTCCTTAATTAATACTCCGTTGATATATCCATGTTTCTTATATTCATACCCGGTAGTTCTAATAGTCACTTTTTTCGAATTAAGGTGTGCAAGAATCAAAGCTATTAAACTACCACTCCCTTGATAACCACCATCAGAGTTATCTAGAAGAAAATCCTGTGAAGTCCCTTTATCATCAACAATGATTACATGAACATTGTTTCTGGCTATTTCCGGAGCAATTTGAATGGAGGATACAGTTACATCAGAAATCGTCACATTAGGGGTAACTATATTATTAGAATTGTTTTGATCAATCATAATATATTATTCCTTATAAAATTAAATTCATACCAAGTTATAAATATAGAAGTTCATATTACACCTAAAAACTCAACTAATTTACTGAACATCCATATTCAACTATCATAATCCATAAACTTATAAAAAATTAAAACACTTTCTAACTTTAAAAATAGTGTAGAACCAATAGTGCGTCAATAAAAGAACAAAGAAAATAAAAACTAAAAAAAATAAACATTCACCATTAATTTATAATAACAAATTAAATTGCTGTATGTTTTTTTATTTTTAACCTAGTGCTAACATAGCGCATATATTGTGTTATTTACACTAAGCATACAGTAAAGAAAAAACCCTCCTAATAGTAGTGGTTAGCAATTATATAATCAACATAAAATTCAAGATAAAAAATATAACGGACAGATAATCTAAAATTCACATAAGTCATAGCAATAGAGCGAGATCCTACTATGCATATATGTTCACTTCAAAGAAAATTAATATCTGCGATTATATAGCCGATATAATAGATAACGAGGGAACGCTGTTTCGTATTAAAATCCGATCGGCCATTAAAAATCACAATAGCCAGTTGAATAGCAATCACTAAATCAGAAAAAAATGATATATACCCTATGGATTTCAAGATGGATCGCGACGGCAAGGGAGTGAATCCCCGGGAGCATAGGTAACTATGTGACCGGGGTGAGCGAGTGCCGCCAACAAAGAGGCAACTTGAAAGATGACGGGTATAGAATAATCTGACTCACTGTTCACTACTTCATAGTAAATTCAACTGACCATGCGTAGGTCACATAATTAGTATAGGTGATGGTTGCATTACAAACAGCACCACCACTCGGCGTTGCTCCCTTATTCCACTTCGGAATTTTAATGCCATTAGAATATGCGTTCACAAAAGTGGTCATAAATTCGCAGGTTTTAAACCCTATCTTATATCGCACCATCGCATAGTTTACGTCAGGTGAAAGCGGGCTTTGAACCTGATAATTATCGACGCCCCCTGGCCCTACGCTTGAACTAGGTTTAGGTGTTGCATTTACGTATGTACCGGATTCATTGTTAGTAATCATGGTATAAACAGCATCCGCGCTGCCAGACGCACCAAGATGCTTAAATGTAACTGTTACAGGCGGGCCTGCATAAGCAATACCTGCGGCAGTTAGGGAAGTAGTTGCAAACAGGGCCAACAACGATTTACGCACTAACATGTTAGATACTCTCCTTATGTTGTTTAAGATGGCTTACTGCGTTTTAATACAACTTTCTCTTCTATCTTTTTCTTCTATAACGTTATTGGAGCGCACGATATATGCGCCAATCCCAAAAGTAAATTTTCACTTTACGTATCTATAATACTAGACCACTTTGCAGAACTTATTTAAAAAGGTAAGAGGTTCTCCGCCATAAAATCTACAAATACTCTGACCTTAGGGGATAAATGACGACTTGATGGCCAAAGTATACGAAAAATTGTGGAACTTTCGTTATATTTATCCAAAACAGTGACCAAAGAACCTTCTTTCAACTGTCGGTAAACAGCAATATTCGGTACACAAGCTATCCCAAGACCATGCTCGGCAAAACAGACTTGCGGTTCTAAACTATCCGTCACCATATTGCACGGTAAGTTAAGCTCAATTTTCTTACCATCACGATTCAAAGGCCATGCGTTTAATTTCCCATTTGTTGGAAAGCGATATAATAAGCACGGATGGCTAACAAGATCTTCGGGTTCTTCTGGAAAACCTGCGGCCGCAAAATAGGCAGGAGAGCCGACAATAACCTGACGGTAAGAACCTAGCATCCTAGACATTAATCTGGAATCACGTGGATCACCGGTTCGGAGTACAGCATCAAATCCCTCTTCAATAACATCCACTATTCGATCTGAGCAACTTATATCAAGTTTAATCTCTGGATAAAGGCGATTAAAAGCAGCAAATTTCGGCATAAACAGCATACCAACTGACGGTAGGCTAATCTTTAACTTTCCACTTGGCATTTTCTGCATCTGGGATAGTTCAGTTTCAGCAGCCTCAACCTCATCAAGGATTCGCTTGCACCGTTCAAAGAATAATGTCCCTTCAGGCGTTAATGTGACGGTTCGCGTAGATCGATGGAAAAGGCGTATTCCCAGACGCTCTTCTAACCGAACAATAGCCTTACTAACCGCCGACGAAGAGATGCCAAGTTGTTGACCTGCAACTGTGAAGCTACGGGCATCAGCAGCCCGAACGAACACGTTCAATGACCCCAAACTATCCATATTTCCCCCATTGCTGACAGATTGGTCATAAGTGTTTTGAACATCATCCTACTGTTCACTGGTCTATGGTAGCAAGTAGTATAGGCGTTAGGAGAAATTATCTTATATCTACATATTTATTAATAAAAAAACAGATAACTCAGGTTTGCTAAATACAAGAATCATCAAGTCGATAAAGATAATTTATCCCAAGTATTTAATAAATAAACGTCAGAGTGGAAAAAGAACAAACATGATAGTTAATAATATTGAATAGCCCCTTCTTAAAGGAAGGATTTATAAGACCAGGAAATGATTTTCCTAAGTTGGAATATTTTAATTTTATTCCACAGGAATATCAGCTAGTTAAAGAAGAAGCCGATACGCTCTCCTTTTGGCTTCTCTCCTTAAATAAAGGTATAAAATAAGATGCAATCAACTCTCCCAATAATAAAATGGCGCAATATATTAAAAACAGGACAGTATCGAAAATACGATATCTCCAGCGCTCAACCGGCAAATGAAAATTGGATAACGTTAAACAACATTAAGTTACCAGCGAGTTTTCAACGAAAAGAGTGCCTACCGGGATTACTCTTTTCACACGTCAGATCAACTCCCTGGGCTACAGCAGTCATTCACGGTGAAGAGCGACTCAGTTATTTGGAAATGGCAATTGGCAGTGTACATCTGGCCTGCTATCTGCAAAACCTGGGATGTTTAGCGGGTGATTGCGTCGGTATATTTGTTGAACCGTCGATTGAGCAGATGATCGGAGTTTGGGGAACTCTTTTTGCCGGTGGTGCATATCTGCCATTGTCTCATGATTATCCAGAGGAACGACTTCGTTACATGATCCACGATAGCAATCTGAAAATGATATTTACCCAAGAAAAATTAAAGGAAAAATTGGTCAGGTTGGTTGCAGAAAATATCCATATCGTGACTCTTGAAGACGTAGAGAAATCATTTGAATCCAGTGCCATTACCAACAACACCCTCCATGACTACCTTAGCCCGGATAACTTGGCTTATGTCATTTATACCTCTGGAAGTACAGGGAAACCGAAAGGTGTAATGATTGAGCACCGCAGTATCGTTAACCAAATGTGTTGGTTAAATGAAAAATGCGATTTAAATATTGAAAAAACAATTATTCAGAAAACGCCCATCAGCTTTGATGCTGCTCAATGGGAAATATTATCAGTCAGTTGTGGTAGTCGGGTTGTTATTAGCTCATCTGGAACACACAGGAATATTCCCCAACTCATTGACCTGATTATTCGCCACAATGTGACCACGTTACAGTGTGTTCCCACGCTATTACAAGCACTGATCGATAATCATCAATTCCGGGAATGCCACACCCTTCGGCAAATATTCATCGGAGCAGAGAGCCTATCAAGAAAACTCGCCACTCAATGTATCCATACACTACCAAACTGTCTACTGATTAATATGTATGGCCCGGCGGAATGTACAATTAATGCTTCAGTTTTCCTTGTTAATCACTACCCAATATCTGACGAAGTTAATTCAGTCCCTATTGGTAAGCCGGTATCCAATACGGAATTTTTTATTCTCGATCACCACTATCAGCTCGCCTCAGAATATGAAATTGGAGAGATTTATATTGCGGGCACTCAAGTCGCAAGAGGATATCTGAATCGTCAGGATCTCACAGAAAAGCACTTTCTTGAAATTGCAATACCACCAAATACGCAAAAAATCCGGCTTTATAGAACCGGAGACCTGGCTTATTGGGATAAAGAGGGTAATGCCCACTTTGCTGGTCGGAAAGATAATCAAATTAAAGTGAGAGGGATGCGGGTCGAATTAGAAGAAATAAAAAATGCAATAGAGGTTATCGATCAAGTGAAACACGCTGCAATTTTGGCAGAAAAAGACCCTCAACACCGTTCGACACGATTAACCGCCTGTATTGAATTAGCCGATGAAACAATACGCCAGCAAGCAAAGTATGACATTACTTCAATTCTGCGGAGTGAACTTAGCAAAACATTACCGGACTATATGTTACCTGACAGATTTTTGTTCCTGGATACCATGCCGCTAACTTCCAGTGGAAAAATCGATTTCGACACATTACAAGTACTGGTCAGCACAGTATCACACAGTCCACAGGTACTCCCAAGCACCTCGACAGAAACACAGATCGTAAAGATATGGGAAGAAGTGCTAACGCGAGAAAGCATATCTACCGAAGATGACTTCTTTGCTTTAGGTGGCAATTCTCTGATAGCCGTCCATCTGATACAACGTTTAAATGAAGAATTTGCGTTATCGCTACCTCTCCATACTCTATTTGAGGCCGCAACGGTTAAACAATTGGCAAAAATCGTTGAAGGTGAAGTAACCAGATTATCTTCACGATTGGCCTGTTTACAGGAAAAAGATGCTGGATTACCTGTCTTTTGCTGGCCAGGATTGGGTGGATACCCAATGAATTTACACCTGCTGGCTACACAGATCTGCACTGATCGATCATTTTATGGCATCCAAGCTTACGGAATTAATGAAGGAGAGGTTCCATACTCCACCATAGCCGAAATGGTGATTCAAGACATAACAGAAATCAAAAAATTACAACCTACTGGCCCATACACGCTATGGGGATATTCTTTTGGCTCTGTATTGGCTTTCGAAGCGGCTTACCAATTAGAACGAGCCGGAGAACATGTCGAAAAGGTGGTTCTAATCGCTCCAGGGCTCTCGAAGATAAAATATCACGTTAATTCCACGGGAACAGAAAACGGGTCTACTTACCAAAACAATGAGTTGATATCACTATTATTCTCTGTATTTGCGGGCACTTCTCACAGTTCAGCGTTGAATGAATGCCTGGCTAACGTTATCGATGAGCAAAGCTTTGTCTCTTTTGTTCATAAGCACTACCCAACTCTGGCCCCTACGTTAATTGTTCGAATTGCCAGGATAGTTATTCAAACCTACGGACAGAAATATTCAGCAACAGAACTGCAAGAACGAATAATCAAGGCGCCAATTACGGTGTTTAATGCACGTGACGATGCCGTTTCTTTTATCGAAGAAGCAACACCCTACCTAAAACATCCCCCAGAAAATATCAATCTTAACGTTGATCATTTCGAGGTACTTAAGGAATCAGGTGTTAACGAATTAGCTCGATTCTTGAGTTGATTGCTTCTGCAAACAACACAATGAAAATTATTTAAGGGGGGTTCCATGATTAAAGAAAAAACTGCCACTCATGCGGGCAGTACCAATTTTCCTTTCGTTGCTCTACTCGCGTTAGCAATGACGGGATTCCTTGCACTTCTCACAGAGACATTCCCGGCGGGCATTCTATCCCAAATAAGTGACAGCTTGGCCGTTTCTGAAGCATTAGCTGGTCAATTCGTTACACTCTACGCAATTGGCTCACTTGTCGCTGCGATTCCACTGACGACAGCAACACAAGGTTGGCGCCGTCGCCGATTACTCTTGATGGCACTTACGGGTTTGTTAGTCTTTAATACGCTCACCGCGTTAACGTCTAACTATATAGTGGCACTTGCGGCCAGACTTCTTTCAGGCATGGCAGGCGGCTTAATCTGGGGAATGTTGGTCGGCTATGCCCGACGGATGGTACCCGATCATTTAAAAGGACGTGCATTGGCTGTAGCCGGTGTCGGGGCACCACTGGCACTCTCTCTTGGCGTGCCATTAGGAACGTTCATTGGTGGAATTGTTGGCTGGCGTACAACTTTTGGTTTGATGTCTATTCTAACATTGGTCGTTATCGCATGGGTCATGTTGAAAGTCCCTGACTACCCAGGACGGACTGCCGAAAAACGTATACCGATCAAAAAAGTTATCATGATCCCAGGAGTACGACCGGTATTAAGCGTTCTTGTTTGTTGGGTACTGGCTCACAGTATTCTTTATACCTATGTATTGCCTTTTGTGACACAGGCGGGGCTTGCTACCAGGATTGATCTTGTGTTGTTAGCCTTTGGTGTGGCGTCGTTGCTTGGAATATGGATGACAGGGCTGTTAATTGACAAAATGTTACGTTCGTTGGTACTGATAAGTCTTGCCCTATTTACATTCGCCTCTCTCATACTTGGTGTTATCGGTACTCTTCCTGTCTTTGTTTTTCTTGCCGTGATCTTATGGGGGCTAACCTTCGGCGGTGCCGCTGCCCTACTTCAAACTGCATTGGCCGAATCTGCCGGGGAAGGTGCAGACGTTGCTCAGTCGATTCTTGTTACCTTATGGAATTTAGCCATTGCAGCCGGGGGCATTATTGGCGGGATATTACTTGAAACACTTGGTGCCAGCTCGTTCCCGTGGACCTTACTTGTTCTGTTAGTGCTAGCTTTGTTGATCGTCTGGAATTCAGGCAACTATGGCTTCCCTCATAAAGGAATCAAAGGTAAGTGAGCAATATCGGGGTTTGTCTGTGTTTAAATGCAGTTCAAGGCAACTAAGCCTATGAACTTTACTTACTCTCAAACAAATCCCTTCACTCAATAACGATAAAGGGGATAGCATGCCCGGCGAATTCACATCTTCAACGCAAGAGAAAAAAAATAGCACTGATAACACACTAACCGATAACACACTAAAAGTTGAAAAGTGCAAAATTGTAAACCACTCCACTAGAAAAGCTCGATCTTGTGTCGTCATCGGTGGTACAACACTTGCGATACGTTGTACCCAACAACTTCAAGCGGCCGGATACATAATTGTGGCTATTTTTCCCACGGAATCTCTGTTTTTCGAATGGGCAACTTCTCAAAATATACACTGTGTTGAAGCACTAGAAGATCTCTTGACGCTCTCCAAAACTGAGTCAATATGCTGGCTTTTTTCCATAGTCAATCCAGTTATTCTCCCTACTCTATTAATCAATCAGTTCTCTCAAGGTGCTTTCAACTACCACGACGCCCCTCTACCACGCTATGCCGGCAGCCATGCCACTTCTTGGGCTATCCTTGCCGGTGAGTCTCAGTATGCTATTACCTGGCATTTAATCGGATCTATGGTCGATAGTGGCGATATTGTTGTGCAACGTCATATTGATCTTAAAAATACCGACACCGCACTTTCACTGAATCTTAAATGTTATCAGGCTGCTGCCGAAGGATTTACCGAACTATTAAACAACCTAGAGAACGGTGATATACCCCGCCGACAACAAGATCCTGATAACCGCAATTTTTTCTCAAGACGTCGCCGGCCAGACGCTGCTGGCTGTCTATTGTGGAATAAAAAAGCTCAGGAATTGTCATCTTTGGTCAGATCTTTAACTTTCGGAGTTTACTATCCTAATCCACTCACATTACCTAAAGTTCTGCTGAGAGATCGCCTGGTATCGATAAGCACACTACAAGTGATGTATACACGTTCCGATCATAAACCAGGTACATTGTTGGGTATTAGCGAGGACCATTGGCTAATGACTACAAGTAGTGAAGATATACGTATTTCGTTTGTTAATAGCCGTGGCAACCCAATAAATGCACTCACCTTAGCCAATCAATGCAAACTTGACATTGGTGATCAACTCCCCACAATTGAAAGATCAGATATTAAGACGTTAACAGATATACATGAACAACTTACCGAACAAGAGCTATTTTGGCAAAAAAGACTAGAGCGTTTTTCAACACCAATGCTGCCTTTTAAATTGCGGGCAACGATAGATAAAATACCGGATTGGCATGTGTCTGAATGGAAAACAGTACTCAATCATAATTCTTTTATTTCAACTGAGCTCGTTCAACATATTATATGCGCTTGGTTTATCTATTTGGCTCACACATCAAATGATACTCAATTTCAAGTCGGATGGGCGCAAGCAGGAGATGCTGTTCATTCTTCAAAATGGTCCTCCTTTTTCGCCATGATCGTCCCAATGGAGGTCCATATCAATTTACAACAACGTCTTACAGAGATTTTAAATTCAATATCGTCTGAACAGCAATTGCTTGAACAACATAGAGTTTATCCCCGCGATATGGTCTCCAGACAGCCAGTATTACGCGCAATCAATCTATTACATAACAACCGTCCGTGGCCGATTGGTATTTCTGTCATCTCTGGTTACAGTGAAGATCTAACGAACAAAAATGCCATACAGGAACATGCAATTGTCGGAGAAATAATGACATTACAGATTGATCAAAATAAAGGAAATTTCCGCTTCATATATAACAGCAAATTAGTTGCAGTAAATAATATTGAACATGTGGCATCTGATCTGGCGCTATTGTCGAATGTCATTGCAGACACGAAAAATTTAAATATGACTGCAAATGAACTTCCAATATACGCATTTTCACGGTGAGATATTGCACCAAAATTAGCAAAAACTGCCGTAAACCCTCGCTCAATGCGAGGGTGTCGCAAAAAATCAATGAGGTTGCGTCAGTTATTTCCGCGCAGGAACTTCAACATAGCCTGCCTCCAACCCGATCACCTCCACACCTTGAAGAACGGCATGCCCCGGTGTCACGACAATCTGCTGGGTTTGTGCGTTTAATTCACGGCGATAAGTGACGAAAGTTCGTCCATCAGGGCCGGTATGTAATGCCTCGGCTGGCAAGGCCAATCCACGTTCATTGCGATAGGTGACAATAGCCAGTTTCGCACTCATACTCAGCCGGATACGCTGCCGCTGTTCGGGAGTAAGAGGATCAATTGCCACTAATAGATCATAGGTTACACCCGCTCCCTGCATCTCCTTTGAACTCCCTTGTACACCAATTGTCTTAATTTGCCCCCGTAGAGATAGCCCGGCAAAACCATCCCCAGTGATCTCAACCGGCATTCCTTCATACACCTGATAAAGGTCAGCCTCTTCAATACGCGCTACCGCCTGGATTTGCTCCAAATTGATTACCCCTAACAGAGGTGTTCCCTGAGTGACACGTGTCCCCTTTTGAATAAATACCCCCTTATCTGATTCCGGTACCTGAGGGCGAATAACAATGCCATCAAAAGGAGAAACCAATTCACGTTGGGCTTGCTGGATCTGAAGCGCCTGATAACGCGATTGAGCATTAGCTAATTCCATATCAGCAATCTGGCGATTCTCCCCTGTGCCTTTATCGAGAGCAACACTCAGTTCCGCCTTAGCGGCGGCAAGATCGAGCTGTTGAACTCTGACCTGCTGCTCCAGTGTATCAACCTCCATACGGGGAACAATGCCACGCTCGAACAAAGCCCGGGTATCGGTTAGCTTACGTTCGGTATCGCTCAAACTTAACTGAGCATTCGTTAAAGCTCTACGTACCCTAGCGACATCCTGACTGTTCTCCCACCCCACCAAATCTTGTACGGTTTTTTGGGCTTTCAACAGTTCCGTGAGCGCCTGCCGCAACTGAATGTCCAATTGTGTCGTATCAAGGCTCAACAGGGGTTGCCCACGCTTAACGCGCTGGCCTTCAGTTACCATCACTTCAGCAATAACACCATCAAATGGCGCGGCAATCGTCAAACTGGTTGCCGCCTGAATACGGCCAACTAACCCAAGACGATTTTCGAGTCGTTGAGGTTCAACATGCACCCACCGTTGCGGTGATGATGTATCAATTGAAGAAGAAAACAAAACATAAGCAATGGTAGCCCCAATGACTAATGCAACAGCAAGTGTCACGAGCCAACGAGTCTTATATCTGAAACGGGCAAGTCCCCTGATCTTAGTCATTAAGTGCAATATCCCAACTCCCTAACGTAGTACCCAACGTTTCGTCCAACTCCGCTTGTGCATTTAAGTAAGTGATCAACGCATTGAGACGAACATTCTCTGCATTACGCAAATCGGTTTCAAAACTCAAGACTTGAAAGTTACTGGAGCGGCCCACCGTCAATTTTTCACGTTCAATCTCCAGCTTGCGCAGAGATAGATCCCTGGCACGCTGGGCGATCTCATATTGACGCCAACGCGTACCAATATCGCGTACCGCATTACCCACATTACGTTCTAGTGACTGTTTCGCCTCAGCAAGACGAATGTCCTGGTTCTGAACATCAACCCGCGCCCGCACTTCCGCCTGGCGCTGACTCAAATCGCCAATGGGTATCTCTACCTGAACACCGGCGTAATTTTCCCAATTACGAGAACGGTTTGATCCTGTTCGATCACGTACCTGACTAGCACCACCCACTAAAGAGACATCCCATAAACGTTCGTTACGGGCAACGGTCAGGTTAATTGCAGCCTGCTCCGCCGTAATCAATTGAGTGAGATACGATGGCTGTTGCTCTTGTGCCAAATGTTGCGCTTGGAGCAGGTTAATATCTACGCGCTTAGCTTCCAATCTGTCAGTAGCCTTTACCTGAGTTTGTAAGTCTAAGGCGAGCAATCGCAGCAATTCTAAACGACTGGTATCCAATTGATTAGCCGCTTCCTCCGCAGCCAGCTCCTGCATTGCAACATCAGCCTCCGTCTGGACAATCTCAAAAGCTGCCATTCTGCCTGCGGAAATCATAGCCTTGTTAACCTCCAGCAGTTGACGCGAACGTTCAAGAGCATCACGTGCGATTTGTAATTGTTCTTGAGCACGCAACAATCCACGATAAGCCATAATAACTTGCGTGATAGTCTGGGATACCGTCGCTTTTAGGTTCAAACGATTTGTTTGCTCCATCAATTGAGCAAGACGTACAGGTGCTGTGGCCACATCTTTGCCGGCACCACGCAACAAAGGCTGAATAACTGAGAATGAAACACCATCATTACGGCTACGACCTGCATTGTCTGCCCATGTCGTCCGATTCGTCCAAGATAGACTGAATCGAGTACCATATTCTCCAAGCAGCGTAGATGTGGGTGTAATCTCGCTCTGGCGATAGCGATCGCTTTGATTACGAGCAGCAATATAACGGCTATTAATCAGTAATTTTGGCGTAAAACGATCTTCAGCAACGCGTAAATCGAATTTCTGTGCAATTCGATCCAGATAAGCACTGCGAATCGAACGATTATTTCGTAACCCTAAATAGATTGCATCGCTGAGTGTCAGACCAATAGTTTTCTGATTAAGCGAAATTGTATCCGTTGCAGGCATGGTTGCCTGTGATGGATTCAACGGCTCCGCTAACGCTGGTTTGACAGATGCAACTATTATCAAGGCAATGATGATGCCAATAGCACGTTGAAAAACTTGGCTAATCATCACGAAGTGCCTCTACAGGTTGTAATCTGGCAGCCGCTAATGCCGGATTGATACCGAAAAATAGACCAATCACTAATGAACTAGCAATACCCAGAGGCAAAGAGAATAGGGATAACGTAAATACCCAACCCGAAAATTTTACAAATAGGTATCCCGCCACTACCCCCAATAATGAACCAACCATTGCACCAGCAATTGCCAGAATGGCAGCCTCCAACATAAACAGTATACCAATATCCATAGGCCGAGCTCCCAAAGCCATACGAACACCAATTTCACGCCTACGTTCCGAAACATTCATCAGCATGACATTCATCACGCCCACACCTCCCACCAGCAACGAAATTCCCCCTAAGCCCGCGAGCAAATAGGAAAATGTTCTTGCCTGACGCGTCAATCCATCAAGCAATTGTTTCGGGATATCAACTTCAACCTGACGACCTTTTGATAATGAGACAAGATAGTCACGTAACGACACCGCGTCACTGTTTAGCGTTGTTGTGTCACGTGCTCTGGCAATAACGCTTCCAATTTCTGGCGCAGGCCGCAACCGCCGCATTGCTTCGATAGGCAGTATGACGGAATCATCAATAGAACCGGGGAGTAAAGGGTTCGGTCCCTGAACAGCGAGAATTCCTATCACTTCAAATAGATATTCCCCAATCTGCAATTGATTACCTATCCGAATAGGTTGATTAGCGACTTTTAATTGTTTGGCAATATTCGCTCCGAGCACGGCATAGGTCGTTTGGCGATCATAGTCCGATAGAAAACGCCCCTGCTCGATTTGTAAATCCAACACCGCAGCCAGATCAGAGGATGTACCAGTAATATTCGTATCGATCCCTTGTCCTTGAAAGCGTATACGGGTTGAGTGCAATGTGAGGGGCGCAGCATGTGTGATAGTCGGTATTGTACGAGTCAGCGCCTGAGTATCCAGCGTAGATGGCGCGGGTTTGACATCGGTACCTGGAGTAAAACTGAAATGAGCAACTAAAATATTGCTTCCCATACTTTTAAAAGTGCTGATAGCTTCATTAACAGCATTATGACCGATGTTTAAAAGTGCAATGACAGAAGCACACCCAACTGCAATACCAAGCAAAGCAAGCAAGGAGCGCCTTCCTAGCAGACGCAGACTACCCAGTGATTCACACAGGGCCTGCGCGAAGGAAAAACCGTAGCGACCAGAATTCACATTAAGCATCGAGGCTATCCAGCCACAGATCAGTTTCGGAAAGCCGCCCACCATTAACATAGAGGCAGCGCTGCATATTTTTGGCTATGGCTTCATCATGTGTAACCATGACGAGTGTAACGCCTTGCTCACGGTTCAATGACAGAAGAAGTGCCATAATATCACGTGCTGTAGCACTATCGAGATTGCCTGTCGGCTCATCTGCCAGAATCAAAGAAGGCTTACCAACCAAGGCTCTGGCAATGGCAACACGTTGCCGCTGTCCCCCGGAGAGATCAGCCGGACGATGGTAAATACGACCCGCCAGACCAACCAACTCAAGCTGGTATTTCGCTTCCTGCCGAGCTAGAGAACGAGAATATCCACGATATAACAATGGTAGCGCTACATTATCCAACGCCTGCATTCTGGGAAGTAAATTAAAACTCTGAAACACGAAACCAATTTCCTGATTTCTTATTCTCGCCCGTTCATTAGGAGTAACATTTGTTATATTAACGCCACTAAACTGAAAATATCCAGAAGAGGGTTGATCCAGTAAACCAAGAATATTGAGTAAAGTACTTTTACCCGAACCGGAAGCACCGACAATAGCACAACTTTGTCCGCGCATGATGGTGAATGATATTTCATCAAGTACTGGGTAATATTTTTTCCCCATACGATAAGATCGACAAATATTTTCCATGTAAATCAGGGCTTCCTGACATGGGGAAGTGGTGATTGTCATGTCTAATTTATTCATCGTTTTTAACATCCATTAAACGTATCGCTGACTCCACTTGATTGTTTAGCAGGTTTTATATCATGGGGAAATCCTGTTGTAAAAGATTACGGTCTAAGTGACTGGCAAAAGCATCGAATAGCAAAATATATTAGATTAACTTAACATAAATTCAAATTCCCCATTGCTTTTTGGTGTTAATCCACCCAAATTACTCCTGCCTACTTTGGTATTGCGTACATGCTTTTATAAAAATTCAGGAGATACACGGCGCGAGATCAAAATGTATATCTAAGTTCTCGCAATAGAAAATTATCAGGTATTGGGGTAATGGCTATGAAATTAAAAAAAATATTTGGTATTGGTGGCGCTTTATTGTTAACTATATTCTCACAGACAGTACCTGCGGCAAGTGGCAGCTATCACTCTTCAGTTGTTTTGCCCACACTATATTCTAAAAATTTCTTAGAAACTGTTAACGTTCCTATTGTCGGTTCTCCTCCTGCAACAGGAAAGATTAACAATGTATCTTGGACTTGGAATGTTGTTGGATGGCCTCAGAATTTATCGGTTTATCTTTGTCAGGGAGATACCAGCAGTTGCATAGATATATCACGCACACGAAGAATGTCGACAGACGCATTTAATAAGAGAAGCCCGGCACAACAGTTCCTTTTCGCCTTAAAGGTTGGAAACGGTAACGTTATGCCGATAGCAGGTCAAACCGGAGAAATTACTGTCAGTTGGCAATAACACTTCAATATACCCTATGGATTTCAAGTTGCATCGCGACGGCAAGGGAACGAATCCCCGGGAGCATAGATAACGATGTGGCCGAGGTGAGTGAGTGCAGCCAACAAAGAGGCAGCTTGAAAGATGACGGGTATAACTCGCCAAAGATTGCCGTCAGCATGATAGGCGGCAATTCTGACTTATTTTGAAGGTACTCGTGACTTCTATACAAGTTTTGATGGGTAGCCACATTTCGAGACGTGAATTATCGTTAGGATCGGCTGGCAAAAATCCATATTGCTGATAAAACGGAATAACTTCTGAGGTCATAGGATCAACAAACAGCCCAATCGCTGAAACTTGCTGTGCGACCAACACTGTCCGATAAATGGCATCAATCAATAGCTGTTCACCTATCCTTTGCCCCTGATGTGAACAATCCACAGCAAGTCGGGCCAATTTTACCGCACTAAGTGGATGAGGATATTTTTTGTAATCCCTATAGGCAAGCGGAGTTGTCACCGAATATCCGGTAAGTGTGTGATATCCGATTATAATCGTGGGCACGGAATCTCGGCAGGCCACATAAGTTTTTGAAATATGCTTTACGGTTTTCTGCCGAGCTTGCTGTTGTAAGAACTTATTTAATTCACTGACACCACAATCAAACGCTTTACGACCATGTTGCTGGGTGATTTCTTTAATGATTACCGACATTCACTGTATCCTTATAGTGCTTTGCGGCTTTAAGTAGTTTAGCATTTGCTTTTGGCGGGTTTTCCAAAGCTGCCAGCAAAGCATCAGCCCCCTCTATCGAAAGATGTAAGGTTTCAGTTCGTTCAATCACGTTACGCGCTCTCTCCATTGCCGATTCAATAAGAAACTGTGAAAGTGTTGCGCCGGAGTAATCAGCCGCCCTTTGTATGATCTCTTGAATCTCTATGGAAGTTCTTGCAACTAAACGGGTCTCTTTACGTTCTGTATTAGTAGCCATGATTTCATCTGCATTTTTAGTCCATATAAACATGGTGCCATTATGGCATACAAAATAGACGTTTATCCATATGTATGCCGAAAAGGCATACATAGATACTCAAGGATATATTATTCCTACCGATAAGATGACGGCTCTAGCCGCCATCTTGGTATCTCTTGGATGGTTAATCCTATTTAATCCTATGGCAGTTCAACCCCCTTATAACCAGATAAAATCAACTCCCATTCCCGTTGGGCAAACCATGTCTGGGCTTTGCCATCATAATGAAGACTATCAGGTAGAAAAACACCAAACTCAGTCGCCTTTCCGGTATAGTCGGGTGAATTCCGTGCATCAATTAGCGTTCGATATTGGGGATCATCAGCGATAACATTATTGATTGCCTTGAGCACATAGCGGGTGTTGATGGGATCAAACGCAACTGAAAGTGGATAATACAATCTCCACGGTATACTGCGAGAACCCAAAGCATCACTGATACCAGTAATGATACGGGTAAAATTCCACTCTGATATCTGTGCCGCCAATAAACTTTCGGTTTCTGCTTCCCATTGGTTCCAATGGACAGCCAAAATGCGAGGATTTTTGCCTAGCTTACACAGTGATTCGACTGCCATGCGCAAAGTTCTGACCGCGCGGGGATAGAGTGATTCCACATCGCAGGGATCACGCTCAGGCGCCCAACGATTATCTGGTGGATTATCCAGATACATACCCTGACCACCCCAGCCCATCAAAATGACATAAAGATCAGGCAAATTAAGCGCATTCCCCTGATTTATATGGTCTTGCCAAAGTTTAGCAAAACGGTTGGCAGCATTGACGGAGTGATTTTGATTGCCACGAAGTAAACCAACAGGAGCACCAATATTGGCATTACCAAAGCTAGTCAGCCCTGTCCAGTTGATTGCGGGAAAGTCAACGCTGTAAACTTCTGGCAGAGATAATGTGAATACGTTTTTTAAACCTTGTGTAATTTCTTCATCTTGTGGTAATTGTGTTCCATGACCATAACTATTTGATTGCCCAAGGATGATAAATAATGGGGCATCATTAGGTCCCCACGGAGAATATTTTATTTCTGGAAAATAAGGTTGTTTATCTGTCATCAGTTTTCCTCTTGATATGATTTAAGTTATTAGGTCTATTCTCTTCGCCAAAGTATAATTAATTTATGGAAGATAAAAATTATTTGGCTAATCAATCATATTTATGGTGCGAGAATGTAAAACTGTTTTAAAATAAAATAAATAAATCCCTGATTAGCCATTATTAATATCAGATTATTATGTTCTTACTTTTTTCTTTAAAATATAAATCTAATATTGTTCTTCATAGGTTAATTGTTAATATTTCACGATGTATTCCCCTTTGGCAAAAAAGATGCTGAAATATAGCAACTGATCTATACCCTATGGATTTCGAGATGCATCGCGGCGGCAAGGGAGCGAATCCCCGGGAGCATAGATAACTATGTGACCGGGGTGAGTGAGTGCAGCCAACAAAGAGGCAACTTGAAAGATAACGGGTATAATCCTCATGAAAATACACCTATTAGTCTAATCTGGCAAATAAAAACACAACTCATAAAAACAAGTCGATTTAATAAATAATGTTTAAGTTTTCCGTCATAAAATAAGATTTTATTTCTGAAAAAAAATTTATTGAAAATATGCAAATAATATATTGCTACATTTAAAAATATAGTTATAAACTATAAAAACATTAATCCAGTAATTCATACAATAAATAAATAAATAAATAAATAAATAAATAAATTACGCATCCCTAAAAATTATAATAGCGGCACACTATAAATAACAAAATAATAAACATTATAACCAGCTCATTGTATATTAAGGAACTGGTTATTTATTTTTAAACTTTTTTAACTAATATACCTTAAAACAAAATCAGATATTACCTGACCAAGTTAAATGCAATATGGATAATTTATTTACTGTCATAAAATAATTATTGTTTTAGATGGTTAAAATGCAATTAATAAAATTAGAATTACTGATAATAATTACTGAGATTTAAATAAAAATGCTATCTTAATAAGAATAATTTTTACAATTCGCGGATAAAAACGGACTTAAATTCTCCGGGCTTGCCAAAAAGCTTTCTTCCAGTAAACATTATTCATAGATGAACGAGTAACACCTTTATGGGTTGATGCATGAATAAACTGGTTATTGGCGTCATAAATGCCAACATGTAACCCATGTTCGCCACTAGCTGTTCTGAAAAAGACCAAATCACCCGGCATTAAATCGCTTTTATCAATACGGGTCCCTAATTTTATTTGCCCACCGGTAGTACGAGGTAATTGAATATCAAACCGATCACTGAAAGTACGGTAAACAAAACCAGAACAATCTACCCCCCGGCGATCCATTCCACCATAATGATATGGTGTACCACGCCATTGATTAAGCTGCTCCTTAAGCTGAGCAATCACCATGATTGGATCAGAAAGCGCCGTCTTTAACACAGGAGCCGGAGTCCTGGGGGCATGACTGGAACAGCCAATAAGTAACAGACTGAACAATAAGAGTAACTCTTTTATTCTTATTATCATTAACCCCTCCTCATAAAATCAGCAAAGCAAGGTGACTCTATCCAGAACTCAATAAAAAAACAAGTCTGTACTTTAAGTAAAACAGTTAAATAGTTATTTCCTTCTTCATTCTGGACGGCTAATCAACCAGACACCATACAAAATAAAAATCACGCCCGCAGTTTTCAATAATGTGATGGTTTCATTAAACCAAGGCAATAAAGCCACCATTAAATAGACAAAGACATAACTTAAGCTTATTAATGGATAAGATTTATTTAATGGTAAATATTTTAGCGTAAATAACCAACACAACATAGATAATAGATATCCAGCCAGACCAGCCATTACCGCCACCAGAGAATGGCGATGACTCCATAGCCACTCAATATCAAACCAATGCAAACCAAGATTCAACGCTGGCAAATTGACAACACCCCATTTCAGTAATAACTGGGCTATTGTCACCAGTAATACACTAATTAATCCCCAAATATAACCTTTCATTCATTCAAGCTCATCAGCAAAATTCCCAACATGATAAACACAACCCCACTCCAATGTTTTATGCCCGCTTTTTCCTGATAGAAAAATTTCCCCGCCAAAGTGACCATAATAAAATTTATACTCAACATTGGATAAGCAATTCCTAACGGCAATATCTGTAATAAACGAAGCCAAAATAACATGCCAACAGCCAATAGAATCACAGCCCCTATTAACCATTTCAGCGCAGATGCCCGCTGATAAACATCACTGCGCCAACACATCACAGCCTGCTTCTGACATAACTGACCAGCACATGTCAGCAAGCTAATCAGCAACAATAAAGAGAAACTTATCATGGTTGCTTCTCATAAACCAAAATAGCAAAGCGATAATTGCGACTAATTTGATCTGCCTTTGGCAAATCAGGTAATTTTTCATCTTTATATAAATGAAAGAGTACTGATACCCGCCCTTCTTTACGTGCTTTCGCTAACCATTGCGGAAAATCTTTATAGCTGATATATCGATATCGTCTATCTGGATAATTCAACCCATATTCCAGTTCTCCCCAACGTTCAAACATATAAATATCACTACGCTTCATCTCCCAAGCGACACTGGTCGCAAGACCAACACTTTCCGACAGGATATAGCGACTGCCTGCAAGTTCCTGATGGTGTAACTTAATAAAGTTCTGCGGTAATTTGGAATTAACGGTATTTTCAGGCAAAGCATGACCTATCACTAAACTGACAACAATGGAGCAAAATGCCGCCAATAACCAGTATTTCCCATTCAACGCAAAACACAGATAACCGATAATTCCCCAAATACCAAAAGCAACAATCGCTAAAACCCATTTAAGCCATTCTGATGGCTGATATAAAGCGTGTTTTGTCACTACTTCCATAGCAAACAGAACTATTACCGCCAGCAGACCAAGAAATACGTTAACCATTCCATTGATCTTAAGTAACTCCATCTTGCCATTTTTAACGCAATCGGCACCAAATTTAGCCATCATCATTGCCAATGGCGCCATACAGGGCAGGATATAAGTTGGCAATTTTCCCTTCGCAATACTGAAAAATAACAATGGCACGACAAACCAGCAAAGTAGAAAAAACATTTCAGGATTGGATTTTCTTTCTTTCCAACTTTTCATCACTGCCCCAGGTAATAATCCCAACCACGGGATCACACCAAGAATAAGAATGGGTATGTAATACCAGAACGGTGCAATATGCTGTGCATCATCGGAAGAAAAACGCTTAATATGTTCAACCCAGAAGAAATAGTGCCAATAATCAGGCTCACGTAGGGCAATTGCAATCACCCACGGTAAACTGATTGCTATCGCCGAAATAATGGCAAGTGGGCCAAAGCAGACTATTTGCAGGACCCGCTTCTGATAAATGACAATGGGCAACATCACAATGACCGGAACAGCCAATGCCAGAAACCCTTTAGTCATAAAACCCATACCACAGCACAAACCGAGCACCAAATATGCCATTATCCGCCGTCTGGTACAGTCTGTTTTTAGCCCCCAGAAGCTACACATCATGGCAGCCGTTACCCACAAAGAAAACATCGGATCGAGTACGCTATAAGTGCCAATGGCAAATACCAGAAACATTGAGATGTAGATAAGGCTAGTGGCAAAAGCAATATGCCGGTTATGCCACATCATCATAGCAAGTCGATATAATAAAATTGCGCTGATAAAAATACAGAAAACCGATCCAAAACGGACAGCAAAATTATTATCACCAAAAATCCATTGGCTAATATTATTGATCCAATAACCCGCTACAGGCTTTTCAAAATAACGAATATCCAGCAAATACGGAACAATCCAGTCTCCTCGTTGCAGCATTTCACGACTGATTTCTGCATAACGAGTTTCATCAGGCTGCCATAATAGGCGGCCATTCAGGGGTAATAAATAGGTAAGGACAAAAAAAAGAGCCATCAAAAAGGCCCCAACCTTACACGCCCGGTTATTCAACATAGATAAGTTAAGCCTCTTGTTGGCATCCTAACCACCCTTCTCTACCGGGAAATTCAGAACGAACAATTCTCCCGACAGGTAGTCTTTGTATATTTTCAGGTAGTAGATGGCTCAATGCACAAAATTGTATGTTTTCCTGATGAACCATTTCCAACAGTGTTGCAAACTCTGTGGACTTGGACATCCCTTCAACTTCCGTATGGATGGTATATACCGGAACTCCCTGGCTGTTTTTCATCTTATCCAAGATAAACTGGTTAAAATCTTCATCTTTAACCTGAATGCCTATCACTTCGTCATAAGTTGGCAACGTCACCGGAATTTGCACGGTACCAAGAGTACCATCAGGCAAGATGGGCCTGAATGGATGAGTTCCCCGACAATCGCTGTTGTAATCAAAACCAAACTGTTGCTTTACCGCGAGTACGCGTTCATCAGCCCGCCAACCCGCAACAGCAGAACACGTTACCCGTTGACCAATTGCCTGTACCAATGCATCCACGCCCAATTTAACCTGCTCTGTTAACTGAGCTTCAGACCAACGGCCAACTTTCGCCTGCCAACGCTGATGATCCCAGGCATGCAGACCCACTTCATGGCCTGCATTCAGCGTTTGTTTCATCAAGTAGCCTAAATCTTTAGCAATCTTCTTACCCGGCCATGCAGTCCCCGCCAGTAAAATATCAAGACCATACAGAGATGCTGCATTTGACCTCAACATTTTCCATAAGAATTTTGGCCGTAAAAGACGCCACAAATGGCGCCCCATATTATCCGGCCCAACACTAAAGAAAAAACTGGCCTGAATCTGATGTTTTGCCAAAATTTTGAGCAGCTTCGGTACTCCTTCAACGGTTCCTCGATAAGTATCCACATCAACTCTCAAGCCAATTTGTTTCATTAATTTTTCCCTAATTCTTCCACGGCGCCACGCAAGAAGAAATCCAGTGTTTCATTTATCGTCTGTTTCATGTCAATGGTTGGTTTCCAACCTAGTAACCGCTCCGCATTTTTAATACTTGGCTTACGGTGTTCAACATCCTGATAACCTTTACCGTAGTAACTGCCACTTTCAACCTTTTTAAATCCAGCAAATGGAGGAAAATGATCTCTCAATTCATGGTCTTCAAAGCTATCAAGTAATATTTCTGCCAATTGGCGAATACTGGCTTCATTAGTTGGATTACCAATATTGATAATTTGACCGTCACATAGCCCCTCTCGGTTTTCAATAATACGAAACAGCGCCTCAATACCATCATTAATATCAGTAAAACAGCGTTTCTGTTCGCCACCGTCTACTAGTTTGATCGGTGAACCTTCAACTAAGTTCAATATTAATTGTGTGATCGCTCTGGAACTGCCAATACGTGCGGAGTTCAAATTATCCAAACGTGGCCCCATCCAGTTAAATGGACGAAATAGTGTGAATTTGAGTCCTTCTTTCTCGCCATATGCCCAGATAACACGATCTAACAATTGCTTAGATACAGAATAGATCCAACGCTGTTTATTGATTGGACCAACAATCAGACGAGAGTCATCTTCATCAAATTCTTTATCATCACACATTCCATAAACTTCTGATGTGGACGGGAATATAATTCGTTTATTGTATTTAACGCAATAACGGACAATCTTTAGATTCTCTTCAAAATCCAATTCAAATACACGCAGCGGATTACGGGTATATTCAATTGGAGTCGCAATGGCTACCAATGGCAAAACGACATCACACTTTTTAATGTGATATTCGATCCATTCAGTATGGATATTGATATCACCTTCGATGAAGTGAAAACGCGGATTACTAATAAAACGCTCAATGGCGGAAGAACCGATATCCATACCATAAATATCATAGTTGCCATCACGTAATAGACGTTCTGTTAGATGATTACCGATGAAGCCATTCACACCGAGAATTAATACACGTTTCCGGTGGTTAATTTGAGTAGTTGCCTTTGGGCCAACACGTACATCAGTCACCATGCTCATATCTACTGCCAGGCGGTGGCCCTGAACATACAAACCCGATTCACTTTGCCCATTGATAATTTCTAACGTGCCTTTTCCACAGGCAATAATTAACGGATCTACCGATAATACTGTTCCCGGCTGTTTGTCATGCGTCTCATTCAACGGGCAGGCACGCCAGATAGTAATCTTACGCTCACCTAAGAAAGTAAATGCCCCAGGATATGGCTCAGTTACTGCCCTGACAAGATTGTTAATTTCAGTAGCTGATTTGTGCCAGTCAATCTCACCATCCACGGCAGTACGACGCCCAAAGTAAGTTGCCTGACTTTCATCTTGAGGTATGGCAGGATAAATTCCCGCTTTGATCTGGGGTAATACTTGATCAAACAGTTTTTCCGCTGCTTCACGAATTTTACCGTGCAAAGTCAACGCGGTATCTGTCTCTGCAATAGCAACCTTATACTGAGCAATAATATCCCCTGCATCAGGTTTCAACACCATTTTATGCAGGGTTACACCTGTTTCCACTTCACCATTCAAAATCGCCCAGTTAATCGGGGCACGACCACGGTATTTTGGCAACAGTGAACCGTGCAGATTGAATGCACCTGTACTCGCCAGCGATAAAATATCTTCACTCAACATATCTCGGTAATAAAAAGAGAAAATCACATCAGGTTTCAGTTCCCGGATACGTTCAATCCAAAGAGGATGATTAACATTTTCTGGCGCAAAAACCGGCAGCGCCAAATCTGCACTTAAACGGGCAACAGAAGAGAAAAAATGGTTTTCATTAGGATCATCTGTATGGGTAAATACCGCCTGAATATCAAAACCAGCTTTGGTTAAAGCATTGATCCCGACACAGCCGATATCATGATAGGCAAATACAATTGCTTTCATTTAGTACTCTTCCTGGTTGTCGTTGGTCTTGTTATCTCCGACCACTTTTTGAATAAAATAACGTGGGCGTGCACGAACATCGTTATAGATACGGCCTATGTATTCACCTAATAAGCCCATCGCGACGAACTGCGCGCCAATAAATATGAAAAGGAGAGCAAACAGGGTAAATACCCCTTCTGCTGCCCATATGGCACCGAAAATCAGACGTAAAACCATCAATAATACAGCCAGCAAAAAACCAGAAACTGCAATCACGCTTCCTACCACACTCAGTAAACGCAAAGGTGCTGTTGTCAGGCAGGTTAGCAAGTCATACATCAGATTAATCAGCTTCATGAAGCTATATTTGGAATCACCAAATTCACGCTCTGCATGAGCGACATCAATCTCAATGGTTTTACGGGCAAAAGTGTTTGCCAGAATAGGAATAAAGGTGCTGCGCTCATGGCACTGCAACATGGCTTCAACAATATGGCGACGATAGGCACGGAGCATACAGCCATAATCGCCCATAGAACGGCCTGTTGCCTTAGTAATCATCGCATTGATGATTTTTGAAGCTGTTTTACGGAACAGAGAATCCTGCCGATTAGCTCGGCGAGTACCCACAACGTCATAACCTTGTTCAGCTGTTTTCACAAGACGGGGGATCTCTTCTGGCGGATTCTGTAAATCAGCATCAAGCGTAATAATTAAATCACCATTGACCTGATTAAACCCCGCCATAATCGCTGAATGCTGACCATAATTACGATTAAGTAAAATTGCGATAATATGATTTTCAGGTTGTTCCGCGGCCTGAATCAGAATTTCCGCAGATTTATCACTACTACCATCATCGACAAGAATAAGCTCATATTCCTGAGTCAATTGTTTACAGGCTGCTAAGGTTCTTTCCAATAAAAGAGGCAAACTTTCTTCTTCGTTATAAATTGGAATAACAACAGAAACTTTTTTAATTTGTTCAAATGACACTTATCTGTGCTCCGAAATAATTTCTTGTAAAGCATCAGTGACACGATCTACATCATCATCACTCATATCAGGAAAGAGTGGCAATGAACAGAGTGTTACTGAATTCCATTCTGATTCAGGTAATGACAACTGCGGATACCGATCCCGATAATATTTTTGTGTATGTGCAGCTCTGAAATGCAAACCTGTGCCAATATTCTTGTTTTTCAAACGTTCCATTAATGTGTCGCGATCAATGCCACAAACATCCTTATTAACCCGCACCATAAATAGATGATGTGCATGAATATGCTCATAATCGGGCACACTTAACATCTGCAAAGGCGAATCTTTTAATGCCGTTGAATAACGGGCGACAATTTGCCGACGGCGAATATTCATTGATTCCAATTTACTTAATTGCACAACAGCAATCGCAGCGTGAATATCAGATAAATTATATTTGTAACCCGGTTCTACAACTTCCGCCTGTGGTCTCCTGCCTTGAATCTGACGATCAAAAGCATCAATACCCAATCCATGAAACTTTAGACATCGAATTCGTTCAACAAGTTCATTGTTATCAGTAGCAATTAACCCCCCTTCTGCACAAGTGGCATTTTTTATGGCATGAAAAGAGAAAATCGCTGTGCCATGCTCACCAATCCATTCATTCTTATAACGGGTTCCTAATGCATGAGCGGCGTCTTCAATCAAGGGAATACCCGCCTCCTGAGCAATTCCACGCAATATATCTAAATCACAAGGCGCACCGGCATAGTGAACCGGAATAATCGCTTTGGTTCTGGAAGTAATCGCTTTTTTCACTGTCTGCGCGTCGACCATTAAAGTATGACGATCAACATCAATCATGATTGGTTCAGCACCAAGCAAGCAGATCATATTTATTGTGGAAACCCAAGTTTGAGACGGTGTAATCACTTCGTCACCAGGGCCAATTCCCAGTGCCATTAGTGTCAGATGCATACCCGCCGTTGCCGAGGCTAAAGCAACCGCATGTTTGCAACCAAACATGCGGCAAAAGTCCTGTTCCAATTGATGATTTTGCGGGCCTGTTGTAATCCACCCCGAACGAAGAACCTTCTCTACTGCCTGAATTTCTTCATCACCGATTGCAGGACGAGAAAATGGAAGAAAGCTATCCATAAAACACAGTCCAATTCATTCATAATATAACGATATATTAGATGACTATATTTGAACGAATCGTAAACACAGGTATGATTTAGCAAATTAAGTGGAAATTACAATAGATTCACGGCAGGTACGTACATAAGGCTGGGCTATAATTCAGGCAAAAAAACCCGCCAATATTTATCTGTCTTTTCTGGCACGCATTTGATATCAGCGGCAAAAACTCTGGAGAGCGTATTTTCTTTCATTACCTCATCCGGCTTTCCATTCGCAACCAGTGATCCATCAGCAAGCAACCAGATCCGATCAGCTTTATCATAGCTATGATTGAGATCATGACCACTCATGACTACGGTTCCACCGAGTTCACAGAATTTCTTTATCAACAGATCAAGTGCCGCGACCTGAGTGATATCAAGATTATTCGTAGGCTCATCCAAGAGCAATAATTTGCCTTCCAAATTGATTGATGGCCAGACTTGTAAAAAAACTCCGGTTAATCGCACCCTTTGCCATTCACCACCAGATAGATTGCCTACAGGTGTCTCTAGAAACTTTCCCAACTTAAAAAAGGAACAGAGTTCTGACAACACACCGTCACAATTAACAAGATGAGCTGCTAAATGCAGTTGCAAATATTGAAAAACCGGCATTATTGGCACAGAAGAAATTTGCTGGCTAAGCCATGCTCTGTAGCGTGCTAATTGGCAGTGACTATATTGACTAAGGCACTTTTGTTGCAAATCGATTGCACCACTATAGGGTAAAATACCGGCCATACAGGCTAATAGTGTACTTTTTCCTGAACCATTCGGCCCAATGATATGTATCTGTTCACCTTGTTGTACCAACGCTGTCAGCGGCATTAATCGGTTTCGTACTGATACCTGATTGAGAGCCATCAACTGATTAGTCACTTGCACATTATTCACTTTTTAACTCCAGTCTCTAACCCTCAATAATAACCAAATGAAGACTGGCGCACCCAATGTTGCAGTTACAACACCAATCGGTACTTCTGCATTATTCAAGCTAAGACGAGATAGCAGATCAGCCAGCAATAATCCATAACCGCCGGATAGAACACAGGCAGGCAGTAGAGTTTTATAATCTGTTAGGCCGCATAAACGCAAAATATGTGGAATAACCAAACCAATAAAGCTAATTGTTCCAGCAAGTGCAACACTTAACCCTACCAACAACCCAACAGCAAAGACAAATAAATTACGCCAATAATAAAGTGAGATACCTAGCTGTTGGGCCTGTGTTTCTCCCAGTGAAAGAAAATTAAGTACTTTTCCTTGTCTGCTCAACCAAATAATCAAAGGAAACAAAGCGACTACCAACCATTGATGCCGCCAGTCTATTCCACTAAAACTCCCCATCATCCAATACATTAGCTGACGCAAGTCCAGGCTAGTACTAAAATAAACCATCCAGGTCATTAACGCACCAGAGGCAACACCAAAAGCAACCCCTACCAACAACAAACGGGCGTTATTCAGATAACGATTTCTTGAAAAGGTCAGCAATATCATTGTGACGGTCAGCGCACCGAGCACAGCGCCAATACTTAATAACCAGAACGGCGCAATGCCATGAAACATCAACACCAAAAACACCACCACCACGCCAGCACCATTACTGACCCCCAATAGCCCAGGTTCCGCCAACGGATTTTCAAACAGTGCCTGCATTACTGCACCCGCCACAGTCAGGCTCGCACCTACAGCAACGACAGCTAATACACGAGGAAAACGTAACTGCCACACAAACAATTGACCTGTTTCAGAAAACCATTTATTAGGCCAGATCCAATTTTCCCCAGCACAAAGCGAGAGAAAAAAAACGAGTAAAAATAAACACGTGAGAATTGCCAGAAAACGATAATCATGTCTTTTCTGACGAGTCACTAATTCAGCGATAGAATGAGTGGATTGCATGGTAAATCAAGCTCATGAGGGAGGATCATTTAAGAAAAAGGCCGCTATTGATGCGGCCTTTTTGATTATTCTTTAGGTGTGGCTTTCTCAACCCTGCTTTTTAACTTCTGACCAGGACGGAATGTCACTACTCGGCGAGCTGTAATCGGAATGTCCTCACCAGTCTTAGGGTTACGTCCCGGACGTTGGTTTTTATCCCGTAAATCAAAGTTGCCAAATCCAGACAATTTTACCTGCTCACCATTCTCCAAAGAACGACGCACTTCTTCAAAGAATAATTCAACCAGATCTTTAGCATCACGCTTGCTAATTCCCAGTTTCTCAAACAGATTTTCTGACATTTCAGCTTTAGTAAGCGCCATAAGTTCAGTCCCTCAAGGATGCTTGGAATCGCTGTTTCAGCACTGCAACACATTTATTAATCGTCGCAGCAATCTCTTCTTCTTCCAGTGTACGCGCGGTATCCTGCAAGATAAAACTTATAGCAAGGCTCTTATGACCCTCTGCTACACCTTTACCACAATACACGTCAAACAAGTTTATGCCAACTATATGATTTACGCCAACTTTCTTGCATTCAGCCAAAACATCTTCTACAGCAACATTTTCAGGCACCACGATCGCAATATCACGACGGTTTGACGGGAAACGTGAAATCTCTTTCGCATCAGGAACCACGCGGCTTGCCAGCTTGTTCCAGAGTACTTCGAATACCACGGTGCGGCCATTTAAATCAAGTTTGCGTTCCAATTCTGGGTGAACCACACCAATATATCCGATGTATTCATTTTCCAAATAAATCCCGGCGCTTTGACCTGGGTGCAACGCCGGATTTACATCTGCTCTAAAAGAAATCTTAGATAATTTTCCAGTTAACTCTAGAACGGCTTCCAAATCGCCTTTCATATCGAAGAAATCAACGGACTGTTTTTCCAGTGACCAATGCTCTTCAAAGCGATTTCCTGTAATAACCCCCCCTAGCATCAGCTCCTGACGAATCCCCTGATCGGCATTTTCATCAGGAACAAAACGCAAGCCAGTTTCAAACAAGCGCACACGGTTTTGCTGGCGGTTCTGGTTATATACCACCGTTGTTAACAAACCAGTCAGCAGAGATAAACGCATTGCTGACATATCCGCTGAAATTGGGTTAGGCAGCATCAACGCTTGTTGCTGTGGATGTAACAGCGCCTGAATTTTGGGATCAACAAAGCTATAAGTAATCGCTTCTTGATAACCTCTATCAACGAGCACCGTTTTAACACGTTGCAGGGAAAGATCCGTTTCACGATGTTTTTTCATGATAAGATCTGCGCGAATCGGTACATCTGGAATATTGTTGTAACCGTAGATACGGGCAACCTCTTCCACCAAATCTTCTTCAATCTCCACATCAAAACGCCAGCTTGGTGCAACCGCTTGCCAACAATTTTCCTGAATAGTGACTTTGCAACCTAAGTGGGTCAGGATGTCACCAACCTGTTCATCAAGTATATAGTGACCAATCAAACGATCCAGTTTTTCACGACGCAATGTGATTGTCGCAGATTGAGGCAATTGAGATTCATTAGTAACATCAATAATCGGGCCAGCTTCACCACCACAAATATCAATCAATAATTGAGTTGTTCTCTCTATTGCTTTGTGTTGTAACTGAGGATCAACTCCACGTTCATAACGATGAGAAGCATCAGTGTGTAAACCATAACGACGAGCACGGCCAGCAATCGCTAAAGGAGCAAAAAATGCGCACTCAAGTAAAATATTTTGCGTTTCTTCATTCACACCTGAATGTTCACCGCCAAAAATACCAGCCATTGCAACAGCTTGTTTTTCATCAGAAATAACTAGGGTATCAGTAGAAAGATTGGCTTCTGTACCATCCAGCAGCACCAATTTTTCATCCTGCTTCGCCATGCGCACAGTGATTGAGCCATTCAAACGCTCCAAATCAAACGCATGCAATGGTTGGCCTAATTCAAGCAATACATAGTTAGTCACATCGACAATCGGGTCGATGGAACGGATACCACCACGACGTAATTTTTCACGCATCCATTGGGGTGTTACCGCTTTCACATTAATGTTTTTAATTACCCGTCCAAGGTAACGTGGACAAGCTTCTGTTGCTTCAACACGAATAGGGAAAATAGCATCTGTTGTCGGTTTTACTGCCTCAATTTGTGGCTCAGATAGTGGCATTTTATTAGCGACCGCCACATCACGCGCAACCCCTATAATACTTAGGCAGTCAGCGCGATTAGGCGTAATACTAATTTCAATGACCTTATCATCCAGCTTCAGATATTCACGCAGATCAACACCTAAAGGAGCATCAATTGGCAATTCAATAATACCGTCGTGATCCTCAGAAATACCCAGTTCAGAAAAAGAACATAGCATCCCTTCAGAAGGCTCACCTCGCAGTTTTGCCGCCTTGATTTTGAAATCACCCGGTAATACAGCACCCACGGTTGCTACAGCAACTTTCAACCCCAAGCGGCAATTTGGTGCACCACAAACGATGTCCAGCAGTCGTTCACCGCCTACATTCACTTTTGTTACCCGTAGCTTATCTGCATTTGGATGCTGAGCACATTGAACAACTTCACCGACAACCACACCATGAAATTGACCAGCAACAGCTTCAACGCCATCAACTTCCAGACCTATCATGGTAATTTGATCAGATAATGTTTCACTGCTAATGGCTGGATTTACCCATTCGCGTAACCAGAGTTCACTGAATTTCATGAGATATTCCCGCCCTTATTTAAACTGTTTGAGAAAACGCAGATCATTTTCGAAGAACGCACGCAAATCAGTTACACCGTAACGTAACATTGTCAGGCGTTCCACTCCCATGCCGAAAGCAAAACCAGAATAAATTTCAGGATCAAGACCAACATTATGCAATACATTAGGATGAACCATACCGCAACCCAACACTTCCAGCCATTTGCCGTTTTTACCCATTACATCAACTTCCGCCGAAGGTTCTGTAAATGGAAAGTAAGAAGGTCGGAAACGAACCTGCAAATCTTCTTCAAAAAAGTTAGTCAGGAAATCGTGCAACGTTCCTTTCAGGTTGGTAAAACTGATATCACGATCAATAATCAAACCTTCTACCTGATGGAACATGGGCGTGTGTGTCTGATCGTAGTCATTACGATACACGCGACCCGGTGCAATGACGCGAATTGGCGGCTGTTGACTGTGCATAGTTCTAACCTGAACACCTGAAGTCTGAGTACGCAACAGACGTTTGGCATCAAACCAGAAAGTATCATGATCAGCACGTGCAGGATGGTGAGCAGGAATATTCAACGCATCGAAATTATGATAATCATCTTCAATCTCAGGGCCTGATTCTATAGAAAACCCTAATTCACCAAAGAAAGTCTCAATACGCTCTATTGTGCGGTTAACCGGATGTAGTCCACCATTTTCCATACGGCGACCCGGCAATGATACATCAATTTTTTCCGCTGCTAAACGGAAGTTCAAAAGGTCAGTCTCCAGTTTTTCTTTACGGATATTCAGAGCTTCCTGGACTTCTTGCTTAACCTGATTAATAACCGCCCCTGCTGCTGGACGTTCTTCGACCGGCAGATCACGCAGCGATGACATTTGGAGAGTTAAATGGCCTTTTTTGCCTAAATATTCAACACGCACCAAATCCAACGCAGCAACATCCTGGGCATCTTCTATGGCTGCTCTTGCGTTTGCAACCAGTTCAGCGAGATGTGGCATCGTTTTCCTCTTCCTTCGGCCTAACGGCCTTACTGTCATAAAAACAAAAAAGCCTCCACAACGGAGGCTCAGGCGCTACTTTTCGTTTCTTTTCTTACGCGCAAAGCCCCCTGAATTCAGGTGCTAAAGTAAAAAAAGATGCGAAAAAAAGCTAAAGACATAATGTTAGTTCTCTCAGAGTAAAACTCTTTTTTGACAACGACTCTCTCTCGTAAGCTACATCTGACAACAAAGTAAAAGAGGGAGCATGCCCCCCTCTTACTACCCTAACTTATGCCAGAGCGCTCTTCGCTTTTTCAACTAAAGCAGCAAATGCCACTTTGTCAAACACAGCGATGTCAGCCAGGATCTTACGGTCGATTTCAATAGAGGCTTTTTTCAGACCATCGATGAAACGGCTGTAAGACAAACCATTCTGACGTGCAGCAGCGTTGATACGTGCAATCCACAGTTGACGGAACTGACGTTTACGCTGACGACGGTCACGGTAAGCGTACTGCCCTGCTTTAATTACTGCCTGGAAGGCAACACGGTAAACGCGCGAACGGGCACCGTAGTAACCTTTCGCTTGCTTTAAAATTTTCTTGTGACGTGCACGGGCGACAACACCACGTTTTACGCGAGCCATATACTTCTCCTATCGTCTCTGAATTCTAATCTAAAAATTGCTTATGCGTACGGCAAGCAAGCAACAACCAGGCCCAGATCACCTTTGGAGACCATGCCCTTTGGACGTAAATGACGTTTACGCTTGGTTGATTTCTTAGTCAGAATGTGACGAAGGTTAGCGCGCTTACGCTTAAAACCGCCACTTGCAGTTTTTTTAAAACGTTTAGCGGCGCCGCGTACTGTTTTAATCTTTGGCATTTTAATTTCCACTTCGCATTGTGAATTACAACGAATTAATCAGGCGAATAAGCCCCAACCAGATGAACCGACTGGAGCTTATTACTTGATTGCCTAACTATTTCTTCTTAGGAGCGAGCACCATTATCATCTGACGGCCTTCAATCTTCGAAGGGAAGGATTCGACTACCGCCAATTCATCCAGATCGTCGCGAATGCGGTTAAGCATTTCGATACCAATCTGTTGGTGTGCCATTTCACGCCCACGGAAACGCAGGGTGATTTTGGCTTTATCGCCATCTTCCAGAAAACGAACCAGGTTGCGTAGTTTGACCTGATAGTCGCCTTCATCTGTACCAGGACGGAATTTAATTTCCTTAACCTGAATAACTTTTTGTTTTTTCTTCTGCTCTTTGATCGACTTACTCTTCTCATAGAGGAACTTGCCGTAATCCATAATACGGCAAACCGGCGGCTCGGCATTCGGGCTGATTTCAACTAAATCAACACCCGCTTCCTCAGCTTTTTCAAGAGCTTCCCTCAGACTGACAATGCCAATCTGTTCGCCATCTAAACCTGTTAAACGAACTTCAGAAGCGCGAATTTCTCCGTTAATGCGATTAGGACGCGCTGTTTGAATTCTTTTTCCGCCTTTAATACCTTATTCCTCCAATTGATGAAGATTACGACTGCGTATTTCTACAAGCAGTTTTTCGATGAACTCGTTAACATCAATGCTACCTAAATCTTTACCACGGCGGGTACGAACGGAAACTTTCCCTGATTCGACCTCTTTTTCACCACAGACAAGCATGTAGGGAACACGACGTAGAGTGTGTTCACGGATTTTAAAGCCAATCTTCTCGTTTCTCAAGTCTGCTTTTGCACGAATGCCAGCATCTTGAAGCTTTTTTACTAATTCCTGTACATAATCAGCCTGGCTATCGGTGATATTCATCACTACTACCTGCTGTGGAGCAATCCATGTTGGGAAGAAACCCGCATACTCCTCAGTTAGGATACCGATAAACCGTTCCAGTGAACCCAGAACCGCACGGTGAATCATTACAGGAACCTTACGTTCATTATTTTCACCTACGTAGGACGCATTCAAACGACCAGGTAGTGAAAAGTCGAGCTGCACAGTACCACATTGCCACGCACGATCCAAACAATCATGCAAAGTAAATTCAATTTTCGGTCCGTAGAAGGCACCTTCACCTGGTTGATATTCAAATTGAACACCATTTTCTTGTAGTGCTGCCGCCAAAACTTCTTCCGCTTGATTCCATTGTTCTTCAGTACCAATGCGCTTTTCCGGGCGGGTTGACAGCTTAACCATGATCTTTTCAAAACCAAAAGTGCTGTAAACGTCATACACCATCTTAATGCAATTGCTAACTTCCCGGTGAATTTGCTCTTCTGTACAGAAGATATGAGCATCATCCTGAGTAAAACCACGAACCCGCATCAAACCATGTAATGCCCCTGATGGTTCATTACGGTGACAACTACCGAATTCAGCCATACGTAACGGTAAATCACGGTAAGATTTTAAGCCTTGGTTAAAAATCTGAATATGCCCTGGGCAGTTCATCGGTTTAACGCAATATTCACGGTTCTCTGAAGAAGTGGTAAACATATGCTCACCGTAGTTTTCCCAGTGACCCGTTCTTTCCCACATGACACGGTCCATCATAAACGGACCTTTAACTTCCTGATATTGATATTCTTTCAGTTTGGTCCGGACAAAAGTTTCCAGCTCACGAAAAATAGTCCAACCATCATTATGCCAGAATGCCATACCTGGAGCTTCTTCCTGCATGTGGTATAGATCTAATTGTTTACCAATCTTACGATGGTCACGTTTGGCTGCTTCTTCCAAACGTTGCAGATAAGTATTGAGCTGTTTCTTATCAGCCCACGCGGTACCGTATATTCGTTGCAACATTTTATTGTTGCTATCCCCACGCCAATATGCCCCTGCGACTTTCTGCAATTTAAAATGATGGCAGAAACGCATATTTGGCACATGTGGGCCACGGCACATGTCAATATATTCTTCATGATTATAGAGACCAGGACGATCATCTCGACTGATGTTTTCATCCAAAATTTGGACTTTATAATCCTCACCACGAGCAACGAAGGTATCACGAGCTTCTTGCCAGTTCACTTTTTTCTTGATGACGTCATAGTCTTTTTTGGCAAGTTCCAACATCCGCTTTTCAAGCAGTTCAATATCTTCCTGCGTCAGAGCACGGCCAAGATCAACATCATAGTAAAAACCATTATCAATAATTGGACCGATAGCCATTTTAGTATCTGGCCATAATTGTTTAATTGCATGGCCTAACAGATGAGCGCATGAATGGCGGATAATTTCCAGCCCTGCATCATCTTTACTGGTGATGATGGCAAGATTGGCATCTGAATCGATTAATTCACAAGCATCCACTAGCTCACCATTTACGCGGCCAGCAATACATGCTTTCGCTAAACCTGGACCAATATCACAGGCAACATCCATTACAGAAACGGCATGGTCAAACTGGCGTTGGCTACCGTCAGGAAGAGTAACAACAGGCATTTAAAATCCTTATCTACAGTGGTGACCCACACGAAAGGTCACTTGAAGGAGTTTGATATTCAACTAAAATAACGATTTAAATTATTATCTCGTCAATCCATTAAAGTTTGGTACTAAAATTGGTACACAATGTAAAAAGTGATTACCTTCAATACCGAAACACCGCGAAAATATACCATCAACAACCAGTCAGGTCACGGCGATGTTTAGTATGGGTAAAATCATTTGCATTTATTAGTCGAATCCGTCTAATTTGCGGGTTGCTATCCGCTCCGGCGAACTCGCGACGCAAATTGCCACGGGCGGCTTGTTGTTAACGATAAGCCTTTTTCACCTTCCACAAATAGCGTGGAGCCTGAGGTGCTGGATGATTATCCTGAACATACCGATAAAACTCATCCGGCGTCATGCTGTTTATTTTATTGACGGCTAATTGACGATCTGCATGAAAAGTACGCAAAAGAGCACCCGCACCATTTACGTAGGCAACGATAGTGGCGTAGTAGAGAGTCTCAGGGTTATCAATACCTACCAGATGTTGCTCCTTCAGGATACTGATATAAGCAGTGCCAAGATCAATATTAGTTTTAGGATCTTTCAACTCACGAGTTGTTGGCTGACCAGAACGCCCTTTCTGTCGATACACATCCCGCCCTGCTGTCGATGCTTTAATTTGCATAAGACCAATTGCATTCGATTTACTGACTACATTAGGACGAAAACCGGATTCAACTTGAATAATCGCTCTGATCAGAGTTTCATCAACGCCGTACCGATTGGATGCCTGTTGAATAAAGGTATCAAAAGGCGTCGGCGGAAAAGAAGAAATTCTAGCTGCGTTGGAAGTATTGCTAAGCATACGTTGCTGACCGGACTGTTTACCAACATTTGTTTGCTGAACATTTCTCTCAGCACAACCGACTAACAGCACGACCAGTGCCACAAAGCTCAGTCTTAATTTCACCCTATAATCCTCTGGATCAAATTTTGCTACAGCGCAGCATATACAATTTCGTTTACAATCTAAAAATATTTTTACTTAACTTTTCACTGTATTCGTGTTCATATCATATGGAATGACTATTGCAACAATTGCTATTTCCAAATTTTATCATCTTGACTTTACTTAAATGATATTGATAATCGTTATCATATAGTTATAACAAGTAAGGTTTGAATTTTATGAAGAAAAAACTTTCTCTGCTTTTACTTTCTCCTCCTGTTCTGGGAATTATGTTGATTCTCTTATCTGTAATTCTATTTAGTCATCAGGTATCCGCCGCCAAACAATTTAAAGTTGTCACGACCTTTACTATTATCCAAGATATCGCGCAAAACGTAGCAGGTGATGCGGCGATTGTTGAATCAATTACTAAACCTGGTGCCGAAATCCATGATTACCAACCCACCCCCAAAGATATTATAAAATCTCAACATGCTGATTTGATCCTTTGGAATGGGCTAAATCTAGAACGCTGGTTTGAACGCTTCTTTGAAAACCTTAAAGATGTACCTGCCGTTGTCATTACTGACGGCATTGAACCACTACCTATCCGTGAAGGGCCTTACAATGGGAATCCTAATCCTCACGCTTGGATGTCACCCACAAATGCTTTAATCTATATTGAGAATATTCGCCAAGCATTTGTGAAATACGATCCTGAAAATGCAGAAACTTATAATAAGAATGCCAAAGCCTATGCTGAAAAAATCGCACAACTGGATTCTCCACTGAGAAAACGTCTTTCCCGTATTCCACAGGATCAACGTTGGTTAGTCACCAGTGAAGGGGCTTTTAGCTATTTAGCTAAAGATTACCAATTCAAGGAAGTTTATCTATGGCCAATTAATGCGGAAGAACAAGGTTCACCACAACAAGTTCGTCATGTCATTGATACTGTAAGAGCAAACAAAATCCCAGTTGTATTTAGCGAAAGTACAATTTCAGATAAACCCGCTAAACAAGTCAGTAAAGAAACAGACGCCCGTTATGGTGGCGTTCTTTATGTAGATTCACTCTCCGGCAGTACTGGCCCGGTACCAACTTACATTGATTTACTGAACAAAACTGTAGATACAATCGCAAAAGGATTTAATCAATGAATAGCAATATACTGTTTGAACGTCCTCATTTAGTCGTTGATGACGCCACTGTGACTTATAACAATGGTCACACAGCTATTTATGATGCAAGTTTTTCTATCACCGGTGGAACTATTTGTGCGTTGGTGGGCATTAACGGTAGCGGTAAATCCACATTGTTTAAGACTATCATGGGACTGGTAAGCCCATCTCAGGGAAAAGTAACTCTGAGTGATATGCCAGTCAAAAATGCTTTGAAGAAAAATATTATTGCATATGTCCCTCAAACAGAAGAAGTCGACTGGAACTTTCCAGTATTGGTTTCTGATGTCGTTATGATGGGCCGCTATGGGAAAATGGGATTCCTGAGAATCCCAAGTAAAAGAGATCACCAAGCTGTTGATAAAGCACTTGAACGTGTCGGCTTAACGGCCCTACGCAACCGACAGATTGGCGAACTCTCGGGCGGGCAGAAAAAACGGGTTTTTCTTGCAAGAGCTCTAGCTCAGGAAGGTAAAGTTCTATTACTAGATGAACCTTTTACTGGTGTTGATGTAAAAACAGAGAATGCCATCATTGACCTGTTGTGTGATTTACGTGATGAGGGCCATCTGGTTCTGGTTTCTACACATAACCTCGGTAGCGTGCCTGAATTCTGCGATCATGTTATCCTAATCAACCGAACTGTTCTAGCAAGTGGCCCAACAGAAACAACGTTCACCCAAAAAAATTTAGAGATGACTTTTGGTGGAGTACTTCGTCATATTAATCTATCTGGTCCGGAATTACATGATGATGATGATCCACGCTCCTTGACTGTTATTACTGATGATGAACGCGCAGCCGTATTTTATGGTCATGATCATCATGTTCCGCCAAGGCAGGGTCAGCATAAGGAGAAGCGTCAATCATGACAGAGCTTTTGCTGCAACCTTTTCACTATAATTACATGGTAAAAGCCATCTGGGTTAGCGCCATCGTCGGTGCTGTCTGTGCCTTTCTTTCTTCCTACCTGATGTTAAAAGGCTGGTCATTGATGGGAGACGCGCTCTCTCACTCAGTTGTGCCTGGCGTCGCTGGTGCTTATGCGCTGGGTCTTCCTTATGCAGGTGGTGCTTTTTTTACCGGAATGCTGGCAGCTCTGTCTATGACTTTAGTTCGTCATATCACTCGCTTACGTGAAGATGCAGTAATCGGGTTCATTTTTTCCACTTTCTTTGCGGTCGGCTTATTAATCGTTTCCCTCAATCCTACATCGGTTAACGTACAAACCATTATTTTCGGCAATATCCTTGGCATCGCTGATGAAGATGTTCTCCAAGTTGAAATCATTATTGCGATTTCATTTATCGTGCTCATGTTTATCTGGAAAGATTTGCTAATTGTATTTTTTGATGAAACACATGCTCGCTCTATCGGTTTATCTCCCTTGCGGATGAAAATCATTTTTTTTACTTTGTTGAGTGCTTGTACTGTCGCAGCCTTACAAACTGTCGGCGCTATTCTGGTGATTGCAATGGTTGTCACTCCAGGCGCAACAGCTTACTTATTAACAGATCGTTTTAAGCACCTGCTGATCATTGCCGTTACTATTGGTTCCCTGACCAGTGCATTTGGCGCTTACCTAAGCTTTTTCCTTAACGGCGCTACTGGTGGTGTCATTGTCACGCTGCAAACCGTTATTTTCCTACTCGCATTCTTCTTTGCACCAAAGCATGGGCTATTCGCTTCACGTATACGTGCCAGAAAAGAATCCTCAGCCTTGGCTCAGGAGACAACACAATTATGAATGAGTTGACACAATTACTCACTGAGCCGTTTATGTTTCCATTTATGCAACGGGCGGTATTTGCTGCTATTGTAACAGGTGCAGTATGTGCAATACTCTCTTGTTATCTGGTTCTTAAGGGCTGGTCGTTAATGGGTGATGCCATCTCTCACGCTGTATTGCCAGGCATTGTGCTAGCTTTCGCTGCTGGTATACCGCTGGCTATTGGCGCATTCCTTTCCGGTATTTTTTGTGCTTTTGCAACAGGATATCTGAAAGAACATAGCCGGATAAAAGAAGATACTGTCATGGGAATTGTCTTTTCAGGCATGTTTGCCTTTGGTTTAGTTCTTTTTGCCCGAATAGACACTGACCAACATCTCACTCATATTTTGTTCGGAAATATTCTAGGGATCACTAAAGATGAGTTGAATCAAACATTATGGATTACCTGTATCACTATGGCGGTAGTACTGCTAAAGCGCAAAGACTTCATGCTTTACTGCTTCGATCCAAACCAAGCACGCGTAGTGGGATTACCTGTTAAGCTTTTGCATTACGGTTTACTTTGTCTATTGTCAATGACCATTGTCGCTTCCCTGCAAGCCGTGGGAATGATTTTAGTTATCGCAATGTTGATATCACCGGGAATCATCGCTTTCATGTTATGCCGCAGTTTTGACCGAATGTTAATTGTCGCTATCATTGCATCAGTCAGTTCCTGTGTCCTGGGTACTCTGGTCAGTTTCCACATTGATGGTGCAACGGGGCCATGCATTGTTATTGTTCAGGCTATTTTCTTTACACTGGCACTGACTTACAGTCAGATAAAACTTGTAAGAACAAAATCCAAACGTAAAACGTATCAATCAGCCCTACAAATCTCTAACGAACCCAATCAATAACAAAAAGGGTTATATCTGTTTTGAGATATATACCCTATGGATTTCAAGATGGATCGCGACGGCAAGGGAGCGAATCCCCGGGAGCATAGATAACTATGTGACCGGGGTGAGTGAGTGCAGCCAACAAAGAGGCAACTTGAAAGATGACGGGTATAACCCTGTTAATCATCTTTTTTACCTGATCATATGTTTTCTCTGACTATAATTGTTCATAAAGTAATTGACGACATAGAGAGGTGAACCATGTGGCAAACAGTAAATCGTTTGTTAAACGAACATTTCGGTGTTGCTGAAATTCACGATAAAACTGAGTTAGCCGGAGGGGACATCCACCAAGCTTGGCGAGTCACTCATGGAAAACGACAAGTTTTTGTCAAATCAAATCTGCGCGAGATGCTCCCTGTCTTCAAAGCAGAATCAGAACAGCTTGAACTCCTGGCTCGCAGCCAAACTATCCGTGTTCCAACTGTTTATGGCATTGGCAATGCCCGTGACCATAGCTTTCTATTGCTTGAATTTCTGCCTTTAAAATCTTTTGACCCTCACAGTGCCTATTGCTTCGGTCAACAACTGGCAAAACTTCATCAATGGAGTGAGCAACCTCAATTCGGCTTTGACTTTGACAATATGCTGGCAACAACTCCACAACCTAATGGCTGGCAACGACGTTGGCACCAATTTTATGCGGAAAAGCGGGTTGGTTGGCAATTACAAATCGCAGCAGAAAAAAACATGATATTTGGTGATATTGATAATATCGTTCAAGCTATAAGTAACAAACTTCAACACCATCAGCCACAACCCTCTCTGTTACATGGCGATCTCTGGCCAGCTAATTGTGCTTCGCTAGATGACCAAGCCGTTGCCTTCGACCCAGCCTGTTATTGGGGAGATCGTGAATGTGATTTCGCTATGTTACCGTTATACCCTGACTTACCCATGCAAATTTTTGATGGCTATCAGAGCATATGGCCACTCCCTGCCAACTTTATTGAACGGCAGCCTGTGTATCAGCTCTATTATTTGCTTAACCGGTGTAATCTCTTTGGTGGTGATAATCTTATTGCGGTTCAAAATATTCTCGATAATATTTTGACTGAAAATAGCCAATAGATGGTAATCAGGCTGCGAAAATACTTATTCCGCAGCTATAGCCAACCGGAGAATCTACCAGCCTAAGATTTTCAATAGAAAATAAAAAATTGCACCGATAATTACCGGTGAAATATATAAGGTATAAATCTGACTGAACAGCGTATGACGAGGAAGTTTAATTTTTAATTCAATCTGTTCTCTCGTCAGGCCATCATTGCCTTTAGCTTTTTCAATAATAAGCTGATCTTCAATGTTTTCTCGTATAAACTTCACTTGTCTGTATATCCGTTGACCTGACGCACTCATAGCAAGGCCGAAAAAAATAAGAAAATAGATAATCAGGAAACCAAGCGTTGATCCGGTAAAACCAGCCAGACGATCAGGTGTTGGTGAGTTTTTCCAGAAGAAATCCAGAAATGGGGTATTAAAACGCACCATTTCAGCCATCATTTTCAGGAAATCATCCAAAACAGCATTGATACCATCACCTTTAATACCGTGCAGCCAGGCAAGGTTAATCACAGAAACAGTGGTCGATAAAAGTGCCGGAACAAAAATCACCCAACCTAAAACTCGCTTAATAATAGCGATGTATCCGGCTTTTTGGTAAGTCATCGATATCCCTCATAACAATAAGCAGATTTTATTTTCGGCTAATCATAGCCCATCAATCACCAAATTTAACTTTATATTTAATTAACTAAGCATTTCTTACCATGTTCCCGATCAGGAAAAGATTTCACCTACTGAGATTGTTACAATCAGCTTTCGCTAACTGTCTGACCAGAGAGAGATACTTAAATGTCTTTTCATTTACCAATAAAAGCGGCCATTTTCGATATGGACGGCTTACTGATTGACTCTGAACCCTATTGGACCCAAGGAGAAAAAGAAGTATTTAGTGAATTAGGTCTGGATTTCTCTTTAGCAGAAAAACTACCAGATACTCTTGGATTGCGAATTGACCAAGTTGTGGAACTTTGGTATCAGGCTTCTCCCTGGCAAGGGGCATCAAAATCAGACGTGGAACAGAGAATTACCGACCATGTTATCGATTTGGTAAAAGAAAACCGTCCTTTACTCCCAGGTGTTGAATATGCTTTAAACCTTTCATCATTTATGCCGATGGCAGCTTCTTATTGTTCACATAGTAGCCGTAGCGCTTATGTCTTATTCTGTCAAACAAAAATCTAATTAAATATTAACGTTATATACCCTATGGATTTCAAGATGCATCGCGACGGCAAGGGAGTGAATCCCCGGGAGCATAGGTAACTATGTGACCGGGGTGAGCGAGTGCAGCCAACAAAGAGGCAACTTGAAAGATGACGGGTATATATTAATAAATAAGATATTTTTGCTTTTCACCCTCTATCTTACCCACATAAAACCCTCTATACTTCGCCGACTGTATGGATAGACAGTTATTAGTCAGAGGAATTTATGACCGCAGAAGGGCATCTTTTATTTTCAGTTGCCAGCATCATCTTGGCACATAAGCTAGAAATAACACCAGAGATAGCTTATGGAGACTGGTTGCATATGCTACCAGGGGTACTGCTTACTGCCTTGTTACCCGATATCGATCACCCTAATTCAACCCTGGGTAGATTATTCAGATTTATCTCCATTCCTATTGCCAAACTCTGTGGTCATAGAGGCTTTACTCACAGTTTACTTGCTCTCATATTAGGGATTACTTTATTTTGGCTAAAAATACCCGAAGAGTGGCTAATCCCAACTGATTTTTTCCATGCCATGATTGTTGGCTATTTGAGCCATCTGATTGCAGATATGCTAACACCGGCTGGTGTGCCGTTATTGTGGCCAATCAAAATACGTTTCTGTCTACCTGTGCTTGGCAAGCAAGGAAATAAGAAAGCAGAAAGGTTTATTTCTGCCCTATTAATTGTCATTGCCATTTTTCTACCAGAAGATATTGAATCTTCTATACTTTTTTATATAAATCGCATCAAAGATCTCTATTTCTAATGCTCTAATTGACTAAAAATAAATCTTAAAAGTCACATTAATTATATTAAATTCTATATAGTTATAAATGAAAATAGTTTAATCTGGTACTATATTCCCCAACTGCTTGTTGTAATGTGTTCGTTTGCAAACCTACACGATTCAATACAGCTTATAACTTAACTAAATTGAATTCTGGAGTTTGGGGATGAATTTACCACTCATTTCGAATGTGCTCGTCTTCGTAGCACTGCTTTTGCTATTGTCAAAAACCAGTTCACGGCAATGGAACCTGTCGAAAAAGGTTTTTGCGGGCCTTACCATTGGCATTATTTTTGGCTTAGCACTGCAACTGGTTTATGGTTCTGATAATACCATAGTGAAGGAATCCATATCATGGTTCAACATTGTAGGTAATGGCTACGTACAACTTCTACAAATGGTCATTATGCCTCTGATATTTGCCTCTATTTTGAGTGCAGTCGCCAAACTACACAAAGCATCTTCTCTGGGAAAAATCAGCTTTCTGACTATCGGAACGTTGTTATTCACTACAATGATTGCAGCACTTATCGGTATCATGATTATCAACCTGTTCGGCCTGACTGCTGAAGGTCTGATTCAAGGTCCCCAAGAAACAACACGTCTGTCTGCTATCGAAAACAACTATGTCAGCAAAGTCTCTGATTTATCTGTACCGCAATTGATTCTATCTTTTATTCCGAAAAATCCGTTCGCAGATTTAACCGGCGCTAACCCAACTTCTGTTATCAGCGTTGTTATTTTCGCAACCTTCTTAGGTATCGCTGCCCTGCAAATGTTGAAAGATGATCATGAGAAGGGTGAACGCATATTAGTCGCTATCGACACTATACAGGCATGGGTAATGAAACTGGTTCGTCTGGTTATGCGCTTAACGCCGTATGGTGTTATGGCCCTGATGACCAAAGTTGTCGCTAACTCTAATATCCATGAAATTGCAAAACTGGGAACCTTTGTTATCGCATCCTATATTGCACTAGCACTAGTATTTGTTGCTCATGGGTTTCTACTTTCTCTCTTCGGCATCAATCCACTTAGATTTTTCAAAAAAACTTGGCCAGTGTTGACTTTTGCATTCACCAGCCGTTCCAGTGCTGCCAGTATTCCACTGAATGTCGAAACCCAGACACTCCGTATTGGCGTACCAGAATCAATCGCCAGCTTTTCAGCATCTTTTGGAGCAACAATCGGTCAGAATGGCTGTGCCGGAATTTATCCCGCCATGTTGGCCGCAATGGTTGCTCCAACAGTGGGCATAAACCCACTCGACCCGATGTGGATTGCAACACTCGTTGGCATTGTCACTATCAGCTCTGCTGGCGTTGCTGGTGTGGGCGGCGGTGCTACGTTTGCAGCACTGATTGTCTTACCCGCAATGGGACTACCTGTAACGTTGATTGCTTTATTGATTTCTGTTGAGCCTCTCATTGATATGGGCCGTACGGCACTGAATGTAAGTGGTTCAATGACTGCTGGCACTATTACCAGCCAACTGATGGGACAAACTGATAAAACTATCTTCGATCAGGAAGAACATGTTGAATTAAGTCAGCTATAATTTAAAACTTCAAAAACTGTAAAAAAGCCGGGATTGATTCCCCGGCTTTTTATTTTATTCACAATATTATTTATTCAGGTACTGTCCACTACGCAGTGCTTCAATACGTTTGTCCAATGGTGGGTGAGACATGAACAGCTCACTGAATGTTTTTGATTTACCATTAATACAGAACGCCATCATACTGCCTTCTTCCTGCGGTTCATAACTGGTTTTCAGACGCTGTAAGGCAGCGATCATTTTCTCACGACCGACCAACTTGGCAGAACCTGCATCTGCATGGAATTCGCGATAACGTGAGAACCACATTGTGATAATGCTCGCCAGAATACCAAATACTATTTCCAACACCATTGAAACAACCATGTAAACAATAGGATTGCCCGAAGAGTTACTCTCTTCCTCATCACTGTTGCCAGACAGGAAACTTGATACAGCTTGAGCCAGTAGACGGGAAATAAAGATAACGAAAGTATTTACTATCCCTTGCAGCAAGGTCATCGTCACCATATCACCATTAGCAATATGACTAATCTCATGAGCAATAACAGCTTCTGCTTCTGCCCTACTCATGTTATCCAATAGACCGGTGCTGACAGCAACCAGAGAAGCATTACGACGCGCTCCGGTAGCGAATGCGTTAATATCAGGCGCGGTATAAATCGCAACCTGGGGCATGGCAATATTGACTTGTTCCGCTTGACGGCGAACAGTTTCAACTAACCAATGTTCAACTTCATTTGCTGGCTGTTCTATGACCTGGGCACCCACAGAACGCAGGGCCATCCATTTGGACATCAACAGGGAAACAAACGCCCCACCGAAACCAAACAGACCAGCCATAATCATCAAACCTTGTACACTACTCCCCTGAATTCCTGTCAAAGAAAGTATTATCCCGAACACCAACATAACAGCGAGGTTAGTGAGGAGGAACAAAACAATTCGCATCATAAAAACCGGCTTCCTTTATTAATAATCAATGCACTTTCAGAACTACTCTATAAATAAGGCTGTTCTTACTATATTCAAGGCTTTTAACCTGTTAAGCGATAAAACCAACATAACTTTACAAAATCATGAAAAAACCCACATTAGCCTAACACCAATTGGTTAAACAAAATACGCCAATACCTGGTAATACTGAGAAAATGTGAAATAATTCATCCTTCCTGAAAAGAAAAAACACCTTAAAAAGACTGTTTATATTACTGACAGCCCAATATACCATTCACTCAAAACATCCCAAGCAAACGATATTGGGCATTAATCATTAGGCTTTAACCCATTATTTTACTTAGACTTAGCCAACATTTTCTCAGCAGGTTGGTGCGCTAAATCAAGTGCAATCTTCACTGACTCATCGAGATAGGGATCTGGCCCCTGATAATCTTTAGGCAAATCATCCAGTGAAGTTAACGGTTTTTTACCCTCGCGTTTAAAGCGATCATTTATGCGATTCAACTTCAGAGCATCCGCTTCTTTATTCTCTTTCTCTCTTTGTGCATAGTTCAGAGAAACAATATTTTTATGCTCTTTCAGCGCCTTATAGTGAGCAATATCCTCATTGATATACTTGAATTCTGGATCAGTTGTAATGCGGGCATTGTGAGCAACATTCAACTGAGGAACCAATGCAGCAATAATTTTAGACCCTGTATAACGGGCAGGAGGAATGCTATCCCAAGGCAAAGCATTATCTTCGAAACTTTCCCCGGTTTCTGCCGGATCAACCCCCGTAGGCATTACGATATCAGGAGTAACCCCTTTACGCTGAGTACTACCGCCATTCACACGATAAAACTTCTGAATCGTATATTGGACAGACCCCAGTGATGGCCAATCAGGACGCATCATTTGATCGTAAATACGACTCAAAGAACGATATTGCTGAACTGTACCTTTACCAAAAGTCGGTTCACCAACAATCAACGCTCGCCCATAATCCTGCATTGCTGCGGCAAAAATTTCAGAAGCAGAAGCACTAAAATGGTCTACCAGAACAACCAAAGGTCCTTTATAGTACACCACTTCATCAGTATCAGAATCCTGACGAATTTTCCCATTATTATCTCTAACCTGGACAACCGGGCCACTTGGGAGAAACAAGCCTGATAAAGAAACCGCCTCTGTCAGTGCGCCACCACCATTGCTACGCAAATCAATGACAATAGCACTGACATGCTGTTTGGTCAGTTTTTGTAATTGAGTTTTAACATTATCAGTCAAACCAACATAAAAACCGGGGATATCAAGCACGCCCACTTTTTCCTGACCCATGGTCTTAACTGACATCTTCACAGCCCGATCTTCCAAACGGATCTGTTCGCGAGTTAAAATAACAGTACGCGGTTTTGCCCCTTTGGTATCAGAAATAACCTCAAGCCGCACTTTACTCCCTTTAGGACCTTTAATCAGCGCAACCACATCATCCAGACGCCAGCCAATAATATCCACCATAGACTTTCCTGACTGGGCAACGCCGATAATCTTATCACCCACGTTTAATGCTTTGCTTTTGGCGGCAGGTCCACCAGCAACCAAAGAATTTATAACTGTGTAGTCATCATCTATTTGCAAAACAGCACCAATCCCTTCCAGGGAAAGACTCATTTCTGAGTTAAACTGTTCAGTATTGCGTGGTGAAAGATAATTGGTATGAGGATCAATTTCACGGGCAAACGCAGTCATAATCAATTGGAAAACATCTTCACTCTGGCTTTGTGTCAGACGTTTTAACGCGGATTGATAGCGTTTGGTGAGCATCTCTTTGATTTTCTTGTCCTCTTTGCCGCTGAGCTTGAGGTTGAGCCAATCATATTTAACTTTAGCATCCCAAAGTTTATTTAGCTCTTCCACACTCTGTGACCAAGGGGCTTTGGAACGATCAACATCAATTGTATCGTTACCATCAAAATTCATTGGCTGTTCAAGACGCGATAAAGCGTACTGATAACGCTCAAAGCGACGTTTCTGTAACAAATTAAACAAGTCATACGGAATTTCCAGATTCCCATTTTCCAATTCCTTGCCTAACAACTTTTTCTTATCGGCATACTGAGCAACATCTGACGCCAATAATATGTTATGGCTGTAATCCAGTATATTAAGATAGCGGTCAAATATTTTTGCCGAAAAATCACCATCTAAATCAAATTGGCGATAATGAGAACGAGTGAAGCGGGATGTTACCCGCTCGCTAACTGTTGAATGCTGAGGCTCTTGCTTCAATATAGGTAATTGTTCAATACCAACAGGAACAGCCACTGGACTGTTTGTATTTGCATAACAAGTACCAAAAATTGAAACACCTAAAACAAAAGCCAGTCTGACGAATTTGTTCATGCCCAGGTCGGCCTCCGTATCAGAACTGTAAATGTTCTGCGCGTACAATCATTGCCAAACCGGAAGGCAATTGTACCCGTACACCATCTTTGGCGACTTCAAGCACAGAAGCATCCACTGAACTTTTACCCACTCTTACTTTAATTTCCTGACCAATTTTCAGCGATGAAACATCGACAATCTGAATCGGTACAGGTTGAGCAGGTTTAGCAACTGGTTTACGTGCTTGCTGAGGGCGCTTTTGCTGACGTGGTGGCTGCCGTTTTTCCCCCTCAGTATTATTAGCGCGGCGACGAGGAGCTGGTTTCTTGGCTGTGGGCCGTTCATTTTTTTCACCAGCAGCCACATTTTCAGCTTCACGTTTTTTAGCTCTTTGCTCTGCACGCTGTGCCTGAACCCGTGCTTTAGCTTCAGTCAGTTGCTGAAGAGCGTGCTCAATGTGTTCCGCTTCCAATTCACCGCATGAATTACCATCAAGGTCAACACGCTGCGCACCTTCTTTCACACCATACAGGTAACGCCAACTTGATGTGTACAGACGCAAGGCGGAGCGCAGTTGTGTTTTACTTAAACACTCTTCGTCCTGAATACGTTCAACGATATCTTGAAAAATACCGATCTTTAAAGGACGAGCTTCACCTTCGGCTACGAAACAGAGCGGGAAACGCTCAGCTAAAAAAGCAATAATCTCTTTACTACTATTCAACTTAGGTTGATTTTCCATGAAATTTCCTGATTACAACGGTTTTGCCAACCAGCATAGGCATGAACTGGCGTCATTATAATAGCGTTGCTGATAAATGCCACGTTATCCATATGTTAAGTTACATTCAATTCAACATATTTCGGCACAACGCACTGTTCTAAATGAGCACAAAGCCCATCAATAAGGGCTTGTAAGCCAAATTCGTCTTTCTGGTCGAACCTATTAAAGACCGTACTATCAATATCCAATACACCGATAATTCTATCGCTTACGATCAACGGCAACACAATTTCAGCGTTACTAGCAACATCACAGGCGATATGACCAGGGAACGCATGAACATCATCAACACGCTGGATACGCTTTTTCAATACAGCCGTTCCGCATACCCCCTTGCCAACAGGTATTCTGACACAAGCAACTTTTCCCTGAAATGGTCCTAACACCAACGTATTACCATCAATCAGGTAAAAGCCAACCCAGTTAACGTCATGCAAACGTTCATACAACAATGCACTGGTATTAGCCAGCGTCGCTATTAAGTCATACTCACCAGACAACAGAGCTTTTAGGTCTCCCGTAAGCTCCCGATAGAACTCATTTTTATTCATAATTGACCTATCCGATGAAATTCACAAAACGCATCTCTATTTTTATATCAAAAAAACATCAAGTGCCCATAACAATAAGGTTAACAGTCTGTCACACTGACGTAAATTTTTTACTGTCCTCAATAAGATATTCTTTAATTATATTTATTGAATACTTGCAAAGGCTAGTGAGATATCACACCACTTCACCAAAACATTATCAGAGGTACAACCAGTATGAATATGATTCACTGTTAGTGCCTCTATGCCCTCATACAATAAAATCAAATTGAGTTTTTACACAATTATAAAGATCAATTATCTGATAACAGTATCGTTCATTAGCCCCTTTCATTTGAGAGTTGACTAGTAGTGTAGTAAAAAAACTAAACATTCAAACAAGTTATCCATAGAATTATTGCATTTACCACACCACCACCAACACTTTGAGTCCTTACTACCACACCAAATAAATATTTCCTACTGAATGTATAAAAGGTCAAAGAATAACAGAGATAAAAAAAGCAATATGACAAGAGTAAGTTTTAGAACAGATCATTATAACAGCAATATCATCTACCGATTATCCAGCACAGAAAATATTATTACTGGAAATCTCAGCTATTTGATCTATTCTCAATGATGGTCACGCTGGTCTTACCTGTTATATAAAAGTTAAGGAGCAATCATGAACCAGACAAAATTAAGAATTTCCAGCTACGAAATTGATGATGCTATTCTCTCTTCACCTTCCCAAGAGGACGATATCACCATTAGCATTCCTTGTAATTCCGACCATGAACTTTGTATGCAGTTGGATGGATGGGATGAACATACCAGTATTCCCGCCTTACTAAACGATAAACACATTCTTCTCTACCGAAAGCATTATGATAGACAAAAACATGCATGGGTTATGAGGGTGGTCTGATGTCCACAAAACTTGTGACAAAAAGAGGCCGAGTTGACTCCTCTACTCGGCCTAGGGAAAATGGCTCTTAAGAGCCGTGCGCTAAAAGTGTCATTGAGACGAAAAACAACTTACAATTTAAAGAGTAGCTGACATACTTGCATTTTACCAACTTTTTGGATAATAAATAATCAAAAACAACATCTTCCATTAAGCCAAAATAGACGCTATACCCTACGGATTTCAAGATGCATCGCGACGGCAAGAGAGTGAATCCCCGGGAGCATAGCAAACTATGTGACCAGGGTGAGCGAGCGCAGCCAACAAAGAGGCAACTTGAAAGATAACGGGTATATTGCTTACTCAATGACATTATCTCTTATCGCACAATGCTAAAGCGGCTTGTTGGAATGGCTCTATACTCATTTTTTGGGTCGGATTTTTGCTATCATCCAATAGAATAATATCCAAAGACTTAGCATTCACTTTCCCCACCTTCATCATATCCGTGGCTATATCATTCAATGGGTATTGCACTAACGTACTTGGATTAATCACAAACAGAGCCTTATTTGCTCGGCAATCCAACATCACCTCTTCCCGCGTAAATGCCCATTTATCACCAAATTGTAGCTTACTCACCGTTTCAATCGGTGCAGCAACATTTTGAAAAGAGAGACAAAGCAAGGAAATTAATAAAAGTAAACGTTTCATAATAGTTACCAATGTAGATATAAAAGCGAGCGAAATGGATCTTTTCACACACTATCTATATACCCAATGGATTTCAAGATGCATCGCGACGGCAAGGGAGCGAATCCCCGGGAGCATAGGTAACTATGTGACCGGGGTGAGTGAGTGCAGCCAACAAAGAGGCAATTTGAAAGATAACGGGTATATACCAATAGCACCTATTGAGACAGATAATTAATTAAGAAAATCAAATCGGTTGATAAGTAGCAAAAACAGCAACACATAATAGAACCAATGCTCCAAGAATAATTTCAACCCAACTATTGATAATCAACAATTGATAGCGGCCAGGTTGCTTCAGTTTAGGAACCAAGATATAGCGGTTAATTAATGCAAGCATCACCATACCCACCACCAATGCTATCTTCAGCCATAGCATGGATTGATATTCACTACCGCTATATTTCGGCCAGTTCGGTAGCAAAATTAAGCTGCTTATAATGCCAGTAATGATAATCAGGGTTACAGCAACGTGACCATACGTGGAAAAACGCATCATGGAGATCATAATCTGTTTATCCAACCCTATAGCCAATTCATTTTGTATCCGTAAAAATTGCAAGCATAACAAAAACGGCCATAATCCACCAAACCAGTATCCAACACTCACTAAGTGAATTACCTGATTAATCTGAGAAAAAACACCTGTTATCCCATCATGCATTACCGAATGGCCTATAAAAGCATGGCAGGAGAGTAAAACAGCAGAACTGATTAACATCAAAATATTTCTGGCTTTTTGTTTACCGATAAACAAAAACCCTGTAGCAACTATTGAAACCAGTATTTGCCATTGCCAAACTTTACCAAAAGTTGTTCCCAATACTGCCAACCAGATTTCTAGATTACAAATATCCTGCCAACCATCACCCATTATTCCCGATTGAATTGCCAACCATCCAATTGTTGTTACTAATGTCACAACTGTACTGATAATTACCCCTAAACGAAGGCGTGCATCAATCAGAACAGATAAACGCTCAGGAACCAATATGGCAGTAAATATGCTAAAGCCAAACACTAACATAACTGCCACGAAATGAGTGAAGCGACAAAGAATATACAGCGCCGCTAGAGACATAATTATTTCACTGTAAAGCTATAGGCACCTTTAGTCTTATGCCCATCAACAGAGACCACGCTCCAGTTAACATCATATCTCCCTGTCGCCAGTTTATCTTCGATAGGAAGAATAAGTTTTGTATTAGTTGCCGGATCAAGCTTCAACTTTCCCGTTTTAATGAGTTTATTTTCCGGGCCAATCACTTTTACTTTGCTAAAACTCAGCTCAATACCTTCAGAAAAGCTTAGCGTGATCACCTGCGGTGTATTTTCTACTGTAGTATCTTCTGCCGGAATTTGTTCTGTTAAATGCGCATGGGCCAAAGCTTGCTGGCAAGATATGGCAACAAAAAGGACAATTAAAGCAGATAATTTTCGGCCAAAAGAGCGGATTGTGCTAATGGTCATCAATAACCTCTTAATTTTCAAATGAATCGCTATAAATTGTCATCATTTTATATCAAAAGAATTATTTTATCTGCGATAACTTACAATAAGAATTTCGTCTTGTGAACTATCGCGCAAAAATAAAGGAAAACCGCAGCATTGACTTTAAATACCTAAAGTTATTGCGACTACTGCGGCTAATTAATTCCCTTTCATTAGACAGGATTTGCAGTAGACAGACCTTTCAGATCCTTATCTAATAAGAAAAGTGCTTTACCATCCTCACCAACCATATCCAGTTTATCAAGGATAGATTTAAACAATTTCTCTTCTTCATGCTGTTCTGCTACATACCATTGCAGAAAGTTAAAAGTAGAATAATCCTGCATGGTTATCGCCAAATGAGCAAGTTTATTAATTTCGGCAGTAATAAATCGCTCGTGTTCATAAGTTCTATTGAGTACATGAGATATAGATTCATAATCGGCCACAGGTGCATCAATTTGCCCCAAACGTGGCATTGCGCCTGTATCACTCAGATACTCAAACAAGCGATGCATATGCTGCATCTCTTCCTGAGAGTGCGATTTAAAAAACGCAGCGGCACCTGGTAACCCTTGTTCACTACACCATGCACTCATTTGCAGATATAAATTCGCAGAATAGAACTCCAGATTCATCTGCTCATTTAATTTATTAACCATTTCTTGATTTAACATAATAGATACTCCAGTTATTAATTGGACTACATTATGCCAATTAAATGAAAATAATAAAACCCAATAATAAAAATAAATCAAAAATAAGTATCACATTGAAATATAAATATATTTTTTAATAAAAATATGAAAATGAATCTCATTTAATATATTTAAATGAAAATGAATCACATTTACAAAATAATCTTCATCAAGGAATTTTGATATTTAATGATAATGAATATTATTTATATTTATAAAATAATCAATTCAGACCTTGCCAGAAAAACCTGTCTGGATTAGTTTTATCACTTTGTGAATGAGAGAGACACTGATGAAACATAATCTGGCCGAACTTTCTACAGAGAATATGGACAAAGTGAATGTTGATTTGGCAGCTTCTGGCGTAGCCTTTAAGGAACGTTACAATATGCCGGTACTTCCTGATACAGTTGAACAAGAACAACCCGAACATCTGCGGCAATATTTTCAACAACGTTTAGTGCATTATCGCCAATTATCCAAACAATTTTCCAATTTACCCTACGAGCCAAAAGGCCGCTGATCATCCAGTAAGAATGGGTAACCACCGGATAACCGGTGATTATATACCCAATGGATTTCAAGATGGATCGCGACGGCAAGGGAACGAATCCCCGGGAGCATAGATAACTATGTGACCGGGGTGAGTGAGTGCAGCCAACAAAGAGGCAACTTGAAAGATAACGGGTATATCCAATTACTGATCTGCAAACCTATCTGTTGCACTAATAAGCTGATGTAAAATACCCGGCTCATCAAATGAATGCCCTGCTCCTTCAATGATATGTAATTCCGCTTCCGGCCATGCCTGCGCTAGATCCCAAGCATTTTGCACCCGGCACGCCATATCATATCGGCCATGAATGATAACTGCCGGAATATCCCGTATAACGTCAATATTATTCAACAGTTGCTGCTCCTCATTCATAAAACCCTCATTGATAAAATAGTGGTTCTCAATCCGAGCAAATGCCAAAGCAAACTCATCTTCCGTAAAACACTCTACATTATTTGAAGGAAGCAATGTTACCGTCTCTCCTTCCCATAAACTCCAGAGACGCGCGGCTTCTAATTGCACCCGAAGATCATTACTAGTCAGCCGCTTATTATATGCTCTGATCACATCCTTTCGTTCTCCTTCCGATAAAATAGATACCATTCGTTGCCATTTGTCAGGGAAGAAATTAGAAGCACCATCCTGATAATACCAGTGCAACTCTTGTGGTCTCAGCAAGAAAATTCCCCGAAGAATTAATTCAGAAACGTGTTGGGAATGAGTCTGGGCGTAAACTAAAGATAAGGTTGAACCCCACGAACCACCAAATACCAGCCATTTTTCTACTCCCATCAATTGACGTAAGCGCTCAATATCTTCAACTAAATGCCAAGTGGTATTATTTTCCAAACTGGCATGAGGTTTTGAACGCCCACAACCACGCTGATCAAATAACATGACATGATATTTCTTCGGGTCGAATAACCGACGGTGATAAGAAGCAATACCACCACCCGGCCCACCATGAATAAATACAGCCGGCTTACCTACAGGATTACCACACAATTCCCAATAAATTTGATGACCGTCGCCTGTATCCAAATACCCCGAACGATAAGCTTCACAAGCCGGATATAATTTTCTCAATTCTGACATAACATTTCCTTTACTGGCTAACACCAAATCTGGTATCCGTCTAATGACGGGTAGACATAACTATCAGAAAATGTTATTTCAATTCACTATAGCTAATCGTATTTTGCTGACAATCAACGACAACACGGTAATCTTTGTCACGCTTAGAACCACGAACAGTCAGCGGAATTTTTAATATATCTTTATCGCCAGTGATATTTTCCGCCTTTACCCACACCACTGGTTTAGACGTTCCCAATTGCTTTCTATCTTCTGACCAATGGTTAATGCGGTTTTGCAGAAAATCACGCTTTACTTGAGCGGCAATTTGCGATTTAGTTAAATTGTCGCAAGAAATAAATTTATCAACACGTTTGTTCTCCGACACAGCAGATACTGTGAATGAAACCGTGAGCAAAAGTGCTGCACCTGATAGGCTAACTCTGTTAATGATATGACATGCTTTCATACTACCTCCCGTTAATATCTCAAAGTAAGAGATTAAATATGGAGCTAACCTAACATGTCAGGTAAAATAAATGTGTGATTATTGTTAAATAAATAATTTAATTATGTTGATTTTTCATCATCAAACACCACATTAACCTGCTCTTTTCCTCGATGTCGCTCACGAAGTTCTTGTGCAACCAACGCAATCGCTTCGCCACTGCTCATTCCTTCAACCATCAATTGCTGAATTTTTTCTACCGCTCGTTGCTGTTCCTCATGGGATAAAGTTGGCATCTCTGAAAACATGATAATAACCTCTATAAAGTGATCTATGCCGAAGAGTATAGCGATTTTTAACTCAAGTAAGGAATGGATTTCTATGTTAATCTGTAAGGATTAAAATCAAGACTAACTTTTGCATTACAATTGCTAAACCAACACTATAATGAGCATTTCACTACAAAAACGGCAATTACCCTATCAACCAGACGCTGCCATCAACTATTTCGCGCCGATTTCAAATCAGTCTTGGGCAATGCTGCTCCATTCTGGTGCGGCCAACCATCCCCATAACCGGTTCGATATTTTGGTTGCAGAACCACGGATGCTACGGATTTATTACGCGCCTGTTTTCCCGGTGGTTCTATTACCGGAGCTCCTAAAATCAGAGCAATGGAAATAATAGAAGAGCTTGAACCTCACCGCCGACATGGATATTGTGGTTCAATTGGCTATATTAGTTTCTGTGGCACAATGGACAGCAATATCACCATTCGTACCCTCTTAACTGAGAAAGAAAAAATATATTGCTGGGCCGGTGGCGGAATCGTTGCCGACAGCATTGCTGAAAAAGAGTATCAGGAAACATTTGATAAGTTGAATCGTATCTTGCCGCAACTAGGGAAAATAAAAGTAATATGATATCACTGTCTGATTTCGTTAACAGATTTCAGTTACAACTTCCACCACCACCTAAACGGCTTTCAGATAACAACCGCCATGCTGCGGTATTATTACCAATCATCTGCAAACCGAAGCCAACGTTATTATTGACCCGACGCTCCGCCACTTTACGATCACATGCCGGTCAAGTCGCTTTTCCAGGGGGGGTTGCTGATCCTAAAGATAAATCAATAATCGCGACAGCACTACGGGAAGCGGAAGAAGAAGTTAACATACCTCATCAGAAAGTTCAGGTTCTGGGACAACTCGCTCCTTTAAATAGCATCAGTGGCTATCTGGTGACGCCTATTGTCGGATTATTGCCCCCCGGATTATCCTTCCACAGCAACCCGGCAGAAGTTTCCAAAATATTCGAAGTTCCTCTATCTGAAGCGCTCTCACTTTCGAGTTATCATTATCTTGATGTTAGTCGCCGTGGTCAGCGGCATCGTATCTATTTTTACTGGTATCAGCAGCATCTCATTTGGGGATTAACAGCGACAATAATTCATCAATTAGCTCAACAAATTCAGGTTTGATCCAAATCATTTAAGGATAACAAATTTGTATTTTTTTTATCCATCTTTATCGCTGTTGCTATCATAATTCAAAAAAACCTGTAAACTCCCTTATCAACACGACTAAATCACAGTAAAGTAGCGTACCTCAATATATATAACTATATCTCTATCTTTTTTAAGGAGTCTGGCGTGATTAGCGTTTTCGACATGTTTAAGGTCGGTATTGGCCCATCTAGCTCTCATACGGTTGGCCCGATGAAAGCCGGCAAACAGTTTGTCGACGATCTGGTAAACCAGGGATTAATGCCTTCTATCACGCGTGTAGCCGTCGATGTTTACGGCTCACTCTCATTAACCGGCAAGGGTCATCATACGGATATCGCCATTATCATGGGTCTGGCAGGTAATTTACCCGCCACCGTTGATATTGATTCGATCCCCGGTTTTATTCGTGATGTAGAGCAAACACAGCGTATTAAACTAGCCAACGGTTTACATGAAGTCGATTTCCCACGTGATAGCGGCATGGTTTTCCGAAGTGATAATCTGTCATTACATGAAAACGGCATGCAAATTCACGCATTCGCGGGGGACAAAAAAGTTTATAGCAAAACCTACTACTCGATTGGTGGTGGTTTTATTGTTGATGAAGAACACTTTGGTAAACCCTCTCAGGATACCAAACCAGTTTCATATCCATTCAATTCAGCAAAAGAATTACTGATGAATTGTAATAAAACCGGGTTATCTATTTCCGGTTTAATGATGAAAAACGAGCTGGATCTCCACAGCAAAGAAGAAATTAATGCCTATTTTGCCGATGTCTGGGATACCATGCAGGCTTGTATTGAACGTGGTTTGAACACCGAAGGGGTTTTACCTGGCCCACTGCGTGTACCACGCCGGGCAGCGGCATTACATCGTATGCTAACCTCATCAAATAATTTATCTAATGATCCAATGAATGTCGTGGATTTGGTGAATATGTTTGCCTTGGCTGTCAATGAAGAAAATGCTGCGGGTGGGCGTGTTGTTACCGCACCAACCAATGGCGCTTGTGGCATTGTTCCTGCCGTACTCGCTTATTACAACCATTGCATTGAACCTGTAACACCAGAGCTCTATATCCGCTATTTCCTGGCTTCTGGCGCTATTGGCATCCTATATAAAATGAATGCATCGATATCTGGAGCTGAAGTGGGTTGCCAAGGGGAAGTAGGTGTTGCCTGCTCGATGGCAGCAGCCGGCCTTGCTGAATTGCTCGGTGGCAGTGCTGAACAGGTCTGTATTGCGGCTGAAATCGGTATGGAACATAACCTCGGCCTTACTTGTGACCCGGTAGCAGGCCAGGTACAAGTACCTTGTATTGAACGAAATGCCATTGCGTCAGTAAAAGCAATCAATGCTTCACGCATGGCTTTGCGCCGTACCAGTGAACCGCGCGTTTCTCTCGATAAAGTTATTGAAACCATGTACGAAACAGGTAAAGACATGAACGCTAAATATCGTGAAACATCCCGCGGTGGGTTAGCAATTAAAGTTCAGTGTGATTAATCAAATAAATAACTTGTTTTTTAATCAATAAATGCTTCTGTAATGAAAATATCCCTACCCTATGGTTGGGATATTTTTTGACCAAAACGTGGAATGATCATCTTTTGATCTAAAAAGATGAATATGTTTTCCATTTTAAACTAATAAGATGTTATCGAAAACAGAATAAATATCTAACAATAAGCAAATTATAGATAATTATAAATTAATTTTGCAATTTTTAGCTTATTAAATTGTTTTGTGGTTAACATTTTTATCTATTTCATTTTTTCTGACTGACAGCAATTTTCCTCTGGTATTTCTAATGTTAATCTAACAGCCGATTTTTTCAGTCAATAAGAGATAAAGTCTAAATCAAGTCAAATATTTAGGTATCATATTGATAAAAGGTCACTATTCATACAAATAAGATTTTTATTGGAGGAATGATTCATCAAAATTATTGCAGTAACTTTGTAATAATCCTGCATTGATACCCAATGGATTTCAAGATGGATCGCGACGGCAAGGGAGCGAATCCCCGGGAACATAGATAACGATGTGACCGGGGTGAGTGAGTGCAGCCAACAAAGAGGCAACTTGAAAGATAACGGGTATATATTGTTAACAGAGGGGAAAACAAGTGAGTATAGCCATTATGATTGGCACACACGGGGCTGCGGCTGAGCAACTGCTTCGTACCGCAGAGATGTTAATTGGAGAGCAAGAAAATGTTTCTTACATTGACTTCGTTCCTGGTGAAAATGCCGATACCTTATTTGAAAAATACAACAGTAAACTGGAAACGCTTAATACAGCGCAAGGTGTACTATTTCTTGTCGATACATGGGGAGGAAGTCCATTCAATGCGGCTAGCCGTATCGCCGTAGATAAAGAGGATTATGAGATCATCACCGGAGTTAACGTTCCAATGCTGGTTGAAACCTTTATGTGTCGAGATGATGACCCATCTCTGGCAGAACTGGTTTCTGTTGCTCTGGAAACCGGGAAAGAAGGCATCCGGGCCCTGAAAACAGAAGAACCTCAAAAAGCTGAACCAGCCAAGCCTGTGGCATCCGTTGCGGCACCTTCATTTGCACCATCAACCGGTGATCATATGAAAATTGCCCTGGCTCGAATTGATGACCGCCTCATTCATGGTCAGGTTGCTACACGTTGGACAAAAGAAACCAATGTCAAACGGATCATTGTCGTCAGCGATGAAGTTGCTGCTGATACTGTCCGTACCACCTTGCTAAAACAAGTTGCTCCACCGGGGCTCAGTGCTCACGTTGTTGATGTTGCAAAATGTGTTCGCGTTTATAACAACCCGAAATATGCCAATGAACGTGTCATGTTGCTGTTTACAAACCCAACAGATGTTTTGCGTTTAATCGAAGACGGTGTCGATATCACTTCTGTCAACATTGGTGGAATGGCTTTCCGTCAGGGAAAAACGCAAGTTAACAACGCAATATCCGTTGATGAAACCGATATTGCAGCCTTCAAAAAACTAAATGAACGAGGCATTGAACTTGAAGCCCGTAAGGTTGCTAGTGACAGCCGCTTACAAATGATGGATCTACTCCAGAAGGTTAAAAACGAAAATCAGATCAGAGCAATTTAACTATTACTCAACAACAAAAATCACTCAATGACAAAAATTTCTCACCAAATTTAATTTGGTTACAGGAGACAAACAATGGAAATTACCGTTGTTCAAATTGTATTGATATTCATCGTAGCTTGTATAGCCGGAATGGATTCCATTCTTGATGAATTTCAATTCCACCGCCCACTCGTGGCCTGCACCTTAATCGGGATCATCCTTGGTGACATGACAACCGGTATCATTATCGGTGGTACGCTAGAGATGATCGCTCTTGGCTGGATGAATATCGGTGCTGCAATTGCCCCGGATGCAGCCTTAGCATCAATCATCTCAACGATTCTGGTCATCGCGGGTGGTCGTGATATCGGTGAAGGTATCGCTTTGGCCATTCCACTGGCAGCAGCAGGTCAAGTGCTGACTATCATTGTGCGTACCATCACAGTCGCCTTTCAGCATGCTGCTGACAACGCGGCAGAACGTGGCAGCCTGCGTGCGATTAGCTTTATCCATCTATCCGCATTACTGCTCCAGGCTATGCGTATCGCCATCCCGGCCCTGATCGTTGCACTATCGGTTGGTACCAACGAAGTCCAGCAGTTACTTGCTTCTATTCCAAAAGTGGTAACAGATGGCTTGAACATCGCCGGGGGTATGATCGTCGTTGTGGGTTACGCAATGGTTATCAACATGATGCGTGCCGGTTACCTAATGCCCTTCTTCTATCTCGGTTTCGTCACAGCGGCATTCACTGAGTTTAACCTAGTTGCATTAGGCATTATTGGTATTGTTATGGCTGTGCTGTACATCCAGCTAAGCCCTAAATATAACAAATCTCAGGTAGTGGCTACCCCTGGACACACCAATAACGACCTTGATAACGAATTAGATTAAAAGGATGAGCAACATGTTAGATACAACAAAAACGCCTGCTCAGACAGCAGACCAGAAAAAACTGACACCCAGTGATATCCGTGGTGTATTTCTCCGTTCTAATGTATTTCAAGGTTCATGGAACTTTGAACGTATGCAGGCTTTGGGTTTCTGTTTCTCTATGGTGCCAGCTCTTCGTCGTTTGTATCCAGAAAACACCGATGAGCGTAAACAGGCACTCAAACGCCACCTCGAATTCTTTAACACTCACCCTTACGTCGTCGCACCTGTACTGGGTGTCACTCTGGCAATGGAGGAACAGCGTGCTAATGGCGCAACGATTGATGATGGTGCGATTAACGGTATCAAAGTCGGTCTGATGGGGCCATTGGCCGGTGTTGGTGACCCTATTTTCTGGGGGACAGTCCGCCCGGTATTTGCTGCTTTGGGTGCTGGCCTGGCAATGAGTGGCAGTTGGCTTGGGCCTGTCTTGTTCTTTTTCTTATTCAATCTGGTACGCCTGTTAGTTCTCTATTCAGGTATCTCTTATGGTTATAAGAAAGGGATCAATATCGTTCAAGATATGGGTGGTGGCTTCTTGCAAAAAATGACGGAAGGAGCGTCAATCCTTGGTCTATTTGTTATGGGGGCATTAGTTAATAAATGGACGAAAGTCAATATCCCACTGGTTGTATCAGAAATTCCTAACCAACAGACAGGTGAAAAGACAATAACCACGGTTCAAAATATCCTCGATCAATTGATGCCAGGCTTGGTACCACTTTTGCTGACATTTTCTTGTATGTGGTTATTACGACATAAAGTCAATGCCCTGTGGATCATTATTGGTTTCTTTATCCTGGGGATTATTGGTGCCAAATTTGGTTTCCTTGGTCTCTAGTACAATATCATTCGGGGAGGAACTCCTCCCCATATTTTCTTTTTCATGACAATGCAAGGATAAGGAATGAGCCTTAATGATATAGTATTAGCTGGTTTAATCGTACTCATGCTAGCTTTTGCTGTTTATGATGAATTCGTGGTTAATTTTCTAAAAGGGAAAACTTACTTACAAATAAAGCTAAAAAGAAAACATAAAATTGATGCACTCATCTTTATTATCCTGATACTTATTGTTGTTTATAATAATATTACTGCTTATGGTAGCCGTTTAACCACATATTTATTGCTGTTTACTATCCTGGTGACTATTTATATTGCCTATATACGGTCGCCTAAATTATTTTTTAAAAATAACGGTTTCTTCTATGTAAATACCTTTATTTCCTATAACCGGATAAAAACTATGAATTTATCTGAAGATGGCATTCTGGTTATTGGTTTAGAAAACAAGAAATTATATATATCAGTAAGCAAAATTGATGATTTAGAAAGAATTTATAAATTTCTCATCGAAAACAGATAGATAAGAAAAAATAATAAATAAAAAAGTAAATAATAAACAGTCAGCCTTACGCTGACTTTTATTTTCCCTATAAAACAGATAATGATAATTATTATCAATATCCTGCCTTAACCCTAAAAATAATATTATTTTCCCTTTTTGAATTATTGTGCTATCTTTTAAATTGTCATGGGGAGTAGCCTGTTTCAGAGAAGCGATTTAGTTAATTTCTCTGAAAAGCCCGTATCAACACGCTCGTTACAAAATAAACGTGGTGCGGGTAGCCTTATTGCTATCTTAACAGGCATTATTGTTGCTCAAAATAGCAAAAAAATAGCCTAATGGGATAGCTATTAATTCGGTTGGCAAGACCATTGCATATAACACCATCATTGGTTGGGGGTGGATTATATGTATATGGAAACACCCAACCGAGGCTATATTAATGAATATGTACGCAACCCTTATCCTGGCTTTAGCACTCTCAATGGATGCCTTTGCTGCTGCAATTTGTAAAGGGGCCGCACTACATAGACCGCATTTTCGTGAAGCAATCCGTACAGGTTTGATATTTGGCTTAGTAGAAGCCTGTACCCCATTGATTGGCTGGTCGATAGGGCTTTACGCCAGCCAGTATATTATGGAATGGGATCACTGGATTGCTTTCGCGCTGTTATTTGTTCTAGGTTGTAGAATGATAACAGAGAGTTTTAAAGCAAATCAGGAAAAAAAGAGTGAATCACCCTGCCGTAATAACTCAATAGTGTTGATAACAACAGCCATTGCCACCAGCCTGGATGCAATGGCAATTGGTATTGGGCTAGCGTTCCTTGAAGTCAATATCGTACATACTGCGATGGCTATCGGAATGATGACAATGATTATGGCAACATTGGGTATGTTAATTGGCCGTTATATTGGCCCACGGTTAGGCAAACGCGCTGAACTTATTGGTGGGCTGATTCTAATTGCAATTGGCTTCAATATCTTATTTGAACATCTCGAATTATTTATGTACGCCAAATAACGCCACCAGCCCAAAATATTTATACCCGTCATCTTTCAAGTTGCCTCTTTGTTGGCTGCACTCACTCACCCCGGTCACATAGTTAGCTATGCTCCCGGGGATTCGCTCCCTTGCCGTCGCGATCCATCTTGAAATCCATTGGGTATATCTGTTAAACGCTATATTTTGGGCTGAAATCTTGATCAATTAAGGCGTTGATAGACCCGCAGTATAAAATCAGTTTCACATTCAAACAGCACCCTATCTGCCAATTCTTTTTTCACATCTTCTATTGCTCGCCAGGCAAATGGTGTCATCTGTAATAAATGATACGCTTGCACACCATCTAATTTCATTGGGTAAGATAACGATTGCTCGGTTATCAATTCAAATCCTTCCAATGGTTCTGCCTTCAATGGATGAAGATGAATATTTTGATAAATCAACTCTTTGAGCTGATAAAGATGGCGAGGGCCAGGAGTGACTGTCAAAACAATGCCCTGTGGCTTAACCACCCTTGCCAGTTCCTCCGCTTTACAAGGTGCATAAATTCTCAGCACCCCGGCAAGCGATTTATCGGCAAATGACAAACGATGACTCGACGCAACACAAAAGCTGACAGCAGGATAGCGCTTAGCGCCATAACGAACCGCGATCTTAGCAACATCTAACCCATAGATTTTAAGATTACGTCTCTTGCCTAACTGTGCTTCAACCGCAGCGGTGTAATAACCTTCACCGCATCCTATATCCAGCAAACTCCCTGCATTTTCTGGCAGATACTTTTCTAGTAATTCCGAAACCCGTTGTTGTAATGGTTGATAATGCCCTGAATCCAAAAATGCTCTTCTTGATTGCATCATCTCCGGGCTATCCCCCGGTTCCTTGGATTTTTTATGCTGAACGGGCATCAGATTAACATACCCTTCTTTAGCACAATCAAACTGATGATTATTCTCACAGCGCCATTGCTGTCGAATGAGCAATAAAGATTGATGACATAAGGGACATTGGTAAGACATAAGATTCCAAAAATATAAGCGAAAACCAGCCAGCACTATAGCATATTCTGATACTTTTCGTCTTAAATCATACTAATTAATAATTCTATATATACTCAAGATACTTCAAAGTGCATGTTTGAAAAACGATTATGTTGTTGAATTTAAATGTTTTTATATCTGACGACTCAAGCATCTTGAAGTTCATTCGGTATAAACGATTAATCATTATCTTGAATGAAATTATATTCCATTATTTTCATTCCTTTTTTTGAAGAGTCTCGCAATATTTCTATAGCATAAATCTATTTATCAGGTATGATTCTTCAATCAAAATCCAATAAAATATCATTGTTAATAAATCATTTAACTAATAGAAATAACTAACAACATAGGAAATATAATGAATATTTTCATACAATATTTTAATAAATTAAGATCAATTTCACCGAAATTCGATATTATGCCCAATACAAACATCCTGTACCTAAGTTCACCACTTAAATTCTTTTATTGCCATGTTTCACTTATAAAAAAAACTGTCGGAGCAGATTGGTTAAAAATAAAAGAACCACAGTTAAGCGGCTAGATATGAAAAAACCCCGCTTGAGACGAGGTTTGATACCTTACGAATAATTAATTTACATAGACAACGCTTTTAAAACATGAATAGGATCTTTTTCTATTGCTTTCAGCAATGCTTTTGCTGGCCCGGTTGGTTCACGTCTTCCTTGCTCCCAATTGCGTAAAGTCCCAACATTAACGGAAATCAACTTAGCAAAACCAGTTTGACTTAAGCCTGTCGCTTGGCGAATATTCTTTACTTTTATCGCCTCAACATTAATTTCACGAGAGGGCACACGCTCACTATTAATAATCTCATTCATCTGTGTCATACTTTCAGTCAGCCTGGCAAATAATTTACTATCCATCTCTACCACCTCTCATTTAAGTCTCTCAGGATTTTCTTCTCTGATTCACTCAGATCGTCTTTTGTGCCTTTTTTATAAATCAACAACAATTGGATATGTGAAACATCCACCTTGTAATAATAAATAATACGTACACCACCACGCTTTCCCTTACCACGAGAGACCCACCTGACTTTACGCAACCCGCCAGTACGCTGGATAACATCTCCAGCTATGGGATTAGCTGCAAGATATTGCTGAAACTCACGATATTCATCGCCACTTAATAACTCTTTACAGTCCTCAGTGAAAATATCAGTTTCAATGAATATCATATTTAAGTGCGTCATAAGTGTATGTGAAGTCATCATATGCCCCATCACACAGTAAGTCAATGACGCATAAATGTCTGTTGATATAAACCCCTTTAATAATAGGTGTTTTTTACCATCCTTTGCTTAGGGTTAGAATGAGCAACTAAAAAAACAATGCTGATTATACCCTATGGATTTCAAGATACATCGCGACAGCAAGGGAGCGAATCCTCGGGAGCATAGCTAACTATGTGACCGGGGGAAGTGAGTGCAGCCAACAAAGAGGCAACTTGAAAGATGACGGGTATAGATGTCGTGGAATTTGTGCACATAGCCCATTTGTTGTCATTAAACCCAGTCCAGATTCTGGGCAAAATAAAGCTGAAAAAACCTAGTCTTAACAACAACCTAAAGTGAACATCCACAGTGCATATCACAAATAAAAACACATATAAATCAGCACATTGCAACAACAGGAACTCACAAGATCATGAAAAATACCACGTTCTAATCAAGGGGTTAATTTGCGCCCTACATCGGTTGCATCTTACCTCGCATCCTGCTCCGAGGCCGTGGCCATCTGCCGCAACAGAATGGCCAGTTCGGCCGGGTCACCGTCGCGACGGACTTCGGCAAGCAGCTCCGCTGCATAAGTCGATCAGCGCGGAAGTGCTCGGCCATGACCTCATCATGCGATCTATCTTTCATTTGGTGCCACCCTCCTTTCAAAGTGCACGGTTTGGTAGCCAAGTTCCGTGCGATGCCATCGCGGCTAGAAAAGGATACTTTCGTCCCAACCACCGTGTTTCTCCTGTGTCACTTTAGCTTTTATCCTCGCCTCTAGCGACTTAATAAACCGAACCGAGGCCGCAACGTGATTGAAGATCAACAGGCTTTCCTCATAATTCAGGATTGGGTTGTCGTGAGCTAAGCTCTTGTTGTTCCGCACATCGTTAAAGGCTTCAAGCACCGAGATGCTGGACTTTAAGATACGCTCGGTCATCACTGACTCAAGATGACCTCCATCACGTAACGCCTTCACATACTCGCCAAAGACACTATGCAACGGCTTGTCACGGGTGATCGTGATGCCGTGAGGCGCACATGTCACACGGATGAACTTGTTGACGAACGTATGAAGCCGATCTAACCCGCCCTCAGGTTGATTTTTCTCGATAGCTTCGCGAACGTGCTCCGCCGCCACCTCGAAATCTCGTTCATCCGCGATGGCTATCAGCGCATCTAGCTCAACTACCGGCTGGTCACTGAGAAGCCGTTGAGCGATCTTTCGGCAGTCGTCAATCAGCACTGGGTTGCTGTCACCAAAGCACTGCCCTTCGCTGGCGTAGTCGACCAAACCGCCGATAACTCGACCCACCACATAGTTCGCCTCCAACTCCCAGAAGGTGCGCATACGGTTAGCCTTCGACGTGCCGCGCACTCGGTAGCGTTCGGCATCAATTTCCACCCGGTATTCGACGAAGAAGTCGCCGAAGGTTCGGTCTGAAAAATTGAGGACGTACCCGCCGCTCATTCCGAGCAGCCTTTCCAGTTTCCGACGTTCACTCCCGCTAAGATCGGACATAGGTGCTCCTATCTCAGCCCAACCGTGCCGCTTCTGCCGCAACGTGGCCTGCCAAAGCTGCCACGAACGTCTTGAGGCTGGTCATCGAGGACAGTTCCGCGAAATCGCCGGTATTCACCGCGCTGCGCTCCGCCGCGATGACGGCAGCGGTAGTGTAAAGCTGCTCCTGCACCAGTCGCTGACACAGCAGGTCATACCGCTTGAGATATGACGCACCCTTGAATTCCTCGAACACAGGAAAGTGTGGCGACGAGTCGCGGACGGATTTACGAGACTCCGGCGCATCCTCAACCATCATCATCCACCCTACAAATGGACGCGGTTGCTTGCCGAAAGCTTCTTCACGGAAGGCTGTCCATAAATCATGAGCCATCCCGATTGCTTCCTCAGTTCGATTATTGAAGTTGTTTCCGAACGAGGGGCCTACTTGGCTTTTCAGTTCGATGGCTGCGATCAATTGTCCCTTGTAGAGCACCAAAAGATCCCACAGTTTAGTCGGACGAAAATATCCGGGCAGGGTCAGCATCGCCCGGTTCTGGTGAATCTCAGCATGGGCTAGCCCATTGGCCTTGATGATGTCGAGCACCAAAGCCAAGAACCCGTCCATGTTCTTGCCAGCGGTGACTCCTGCACGTTCACCTTGGTCGGCCTTGCCCGACTCTATTTGTTTTTGTCTTGCTGCTTCGCGGTTGCCCCAAAACTCCTTCACGGCTTCGCGGGCTTTCTGTTCGTAGTCGACGAGATCGAGCGCCATTTATTCTCCATTTCCCCCGAGGGCAGATCGTTCTTCTTGGCTTAGGTCGTAGAGCCTGAACACAGCCCGGTTGCAAGCTTGCAAGTCCCGTTTGATAGCAGCCTCGGCTAACTCACGGCGCAGCGGTTCTGGCACTTCAGCCCAGAGCGGAATGCGAATGCGGCGCAGGTACTGCGCTTGGAAGCGTAGGAATCCACCCCGCATTTTCGTTGAATAGGTCGCCACAAACAGACGAGTGACAGCGGATAGCAGGACAGCCTGCAAGGCCCGTAAATCCCAGTCGTCTGACGTGACGTAGTAGAGGTTGTGATGAGGATACAGTTCACCATCTTCATAGACGATATGCGCCTGTCCCTTGATATCTGGAATCAGGAGCTTTGGCCTCGCAGCCAACGACGGCGTGATGCGGTCAATTGTGCGATACCAGTTGGCCGGAGCTTTCTGCGCACAGTGACGCCCAGCGATCACCTCTCGTCGAGCCTCAAGGTAGCGCCGCAGACGGGGATATTCGTCAAGATCGACCAGTCCGCCCTGCTCAGCAAAGGGGTTGATAACACCCAGACCCCGCCACTCCACTTCGCCGGTCATGATGTCTTTGGTTGTTACCAGCGGCACCTTCCGGTCTGGCTCAACATTGAGCACGTCGAAATCCCCGATAAACGCTTTGTCCGCGCCAGTCGCAACACCGATCCCGACCTTACACCCGGCCTCTTCCAGCAGGGGAAAGTCCCCCTCCAAACGGCGAATAACCGCCATCTGGTCGAATGACTCCAGCAACCACGGCTCCGAACCGTTGGTCACTTGGGCAAGTTCACGCGCCGGGCCGACTTCCTTCGGCAGCGAGGGTGCTTTGAGCAAACCTGCCAATGCGGTCAGCGTCGCACGGTCAATAGCCGGGCGGTAAGCGATGCGCGTTGGCCTCGGCACTTCACGGCTGATGATAGTGATTGCTGGGTAGGCAATCACATCGGAGTGGAAGGCAGGTGTATCCACCATGTCGACATAGACTTTCAGGTGGAACCGCTCGGCTACGAGGCTGCGCAGTGGCCCGCCATAGCGGTTTTTCATCCAGCGATCAGCGCAGATGAAGCCTAGGCTGCCACCATCCGACAAAACCGACAGAGACCGCTCAATGAAGGGAATGTAGATATCTGCCCGGTCATACATCGTCAGGTAACGACTACGATATTCTGCAAGCAGCGGTGCCGGAATCAACTCCTGACGAACATAGGGTGGGTTGCCAACCACAAAATCAAATTGCCCCTCCAGCGGTGCCAGCAGGAAATCGCCTTGCGACAGCCAGTAACTAGCCAACGTGACCGCAGCATTCGCAGCGATCCCTTGCCGCCTGAGCAGTGCGACAACGGCAGCTTTGGTGCTCTTAAAGGTCTCGTGGTGCAGTTCCACCGCCCGGATTGCATCGGTTAGTTCGTCGAGCGCGGAACCGCTCGGCCTTGCTGCCCGCCATGCACTCAGTAGCCGCTCAATGATCGGCAACAGAAAGTCGCCACCACCAAATGACGGCTCCAAAAGCCGCTTTTCGTGAAGCGGTTGATCCTCTGTGTAACCAACCAAGTCGAGAATGAAATCCACCACCTCAAAGCGCGTGAAAATGGCCCCTCGGGCTTCGAGCCCGCCCTCTGTCGCCAAAGCTTCAGTCGCTGCCGTGACGGGACATACAGGCACTGCAACAGCTCTAGGAGTAACCTTGCTGCGCACGCTGTTTGCGGCGTCTAGTTGTTGGGTCATCCCAAATCCTCATTGGCGCGGCGTGATGACGCCGACATGCTTGTAAAGTGTGGTTCGGGACACGCCATAACGGCGGGCCACCTCGGCCACCTGAATATCGGGATCGCGCAACAGGGCTTTGATCTCGCGCACCTGCTGGTCGTCCAGCTTCGGTTTGCAGCCACAGGCCCGGCCTGCGTCCGCTCCCGGATTAAGCCACGCTCGAACTCGGCCAGTGCCGCGAACACATGGAAAACCAATCTGCCCGCTGCGCTGCTCAAGGTCAGCCACGATCTGCATCAGATCGGCGAGGCTACGCCCGAGTCGATCCAGCCGCCACAACACTTTAGTGCCAGTCTATGCCGGATTCGGGATCATTCCCACTCAATAGTCGCAGGTGGTTTGCCGCTGACATCATAGACAACTCTTGATATCCCATTGACTTCATTGATGATCCGGTTAGAAACTCGTCCCAGGAAATCGTAGGGTAAATGCGCCCAATGTGCGGTCATAAAATCAATCGTTTCTACTGCTCGCAACGAAACAACCCAGTCATATTTACGACCATCCCCCATCACACCCACGGAGCGAACTGGCAAGAATACGGTAAACGCCTGACTGACTTTATTGTACAAATCAGCTTTGTGCAGCTCTTCGATGAAAATAGCATCAGCCTGCCGTAACAGATCGCAGTACTCTTTCTTCACTTCACCCAACACACGAACGCCCAAACCTGGGCCTGGGAATGGATGACGGTTCAACATGTCATAAGGCAATCCCAATTCCAAACCAATTTTACGTACTTCATCTTTGAACAACTCTTTCAGCGGTTCCACCAGACCCAATTTCATCTCTTCCGGCAAACCACCTACGTTATGATGAGATTTGATAACGTGTGCTTTGCCTGTCGCAGATGCCGCTGATTCGATGACGTCTGGATATATAGTGCCCTGTGCCAGCCATTTAACCTGAGCCTGTTTGCTCGCCTCTTCATCAAAGACTTCAACAAATACACGACCAATTGTTTTGCGTTTCTCTTCCGGATCATTGATGCCAGCCAGTGCAGTCAGGAAGCGGTCTTCTGCTGGGACATGAATAATATTCAGCCCAAATTTACCGGCAAACATTTCCATCACCTGCTCAGCTTCATTCAAACGCAGTAAACCATTATCAACAAATACACAGGTCAGACGGTTACCAATTGCGCGATGCAGTAACAATGCGGTGACAGAGGAATCAACACCACCGGACAGCCCCAAAATAACGTGATCCTCACCAACCTGTTCACGCAGGCGTACAACGGTATCTTCGATAATAGAAGCAGGCGTCCACAGCGCTTCACATTGGCAGATATCCAGTACAAAACGTTCCAATATACGCTGCCCCTGATGGGTATGGGTGACTTCCGGGTGGAATTGCACGCCATAAAAACGTTTTTCTTCATTTGCAATGATGGCAAATGGACAGGTATCAGTGCTGGCGATAGTGACAAAGTCCTCGGGAATTGCAGTAACTTTATCACCGTGACTCATCCATACATCCAATAATGGTTTACCTTGCTCATTTAATGAATCTTGAATCCCACGGAATAACGCACTCTCCGCTTTAATTTCAACCTGGGCATAACCAAATTCACGCTCAGTAGAATCTTCTACCTTACCACCAAACTGTACTGACATCGTTTGCATGCCATAGCAAACGCCCAGAACCGGAACGCCAGCGTTAAAAACATATTCAGGTGCACGTGGACTTTCTTGTGCTGTGGTACTTTCCGGACCACCGGAAAGAATAATACCGCTTGGGTTGAATTCGCGGATTTGCTCTTCAGTGACATCCCATGCCCAAAGTTCACAATAAACCCCGATTTCACGGATACGGCGAGCAATCAATTGAGTATATTGCGAACCAAAATCAAGGATAAGAATGCGGTGTTGATGGATATTAGTTGTCATGTGCGGTGAATTCCAAAAAAACAAGTAACAAATAAAAGATAAGTGGCCCTTATATGGGCCACAATAAATATGGATTACGAACCTAACCGGTAGTTTGGAGACTCTTTGATAATGGTGACATCGTGAACGTGGCTTTCCTGAATACCGGCATTACTAATGCGAACAAATTCTGCTTTGGTTCTCAATTCATCAATAGTTGCACAGCCGGTCAGCCCCATACAGGAACGCAAGCCTCCCATTTGCTGATGGACAATGTTTTTCAGCAAACCTTTATAGGCAACACGGCCTTCAATACCTTCCGGTACCAGTTTGTCCGCGGCATTATCAGTTTGGAAATATCTATCAGAAGAACCTTTGGACATCGCCCCCAATGATCCCATGCCGCGATAAGATTTAAATGAACGTCCTTGGTAGAGCTCAATTTCGCCTGGTGATTCTTCTGTCCCTGCCAGCATAGAACCCACCATAACACATGACGCTCCTGCGGCGATGGCTTTAGCAATATCGCCAGAGAAACGAATACCACCATCAGCAATAACTGGAATACCGGTGCCTTCCAACGCTTCAACAGCATCAGAGATAGCCGTAATTTGTGGTACCCCTACACCGGTAACAATACGGGTAGTACAGATAGAACCGGGACCAATACCGACTTTAACCGCATTGACGCCAGCCTCTACCAGCGCTTTTGCGCCTTCCCCAGTCGCCACGTTACCACCAATAATTTGTAGATTTGGGTATTTAGCACGGGTTTCACGGATACGTTGCAGTACCCCTTCAGAATGACCATGCGAGGAATCAATAAGCAGAACATCAACACCGGCGGCAACCAATGCATCAATACGCGTTTCATTGCCAGCACCGGCACCAACCGCGGCACCAACACGTAAACGACCACGTTCATCCTTACAGGCGTTCGGTTTACGTTCTGCTTTCTGAAAATCTTTAACCGTGATCATGCCAAGTAGATGAAAGTTTTCATCAACTACCAGCGCTTTTTCGACACGTTTTTCGTGCATTTTCTGCAATACAACTTCACGGGCTTCACCTTCTTTTACTGTCACCAGACGCTCTTTAGGCGTCATTACCGCAGTAACAGGCTGATCCAAATCGGTAACGAAACGTACATCACGGCCAGTAATAATACCAACCAACTCATTTCCTTCAGTGACAACCGGATAACCCGCAAAACCATTACGTTCTGTCAATTCCTTAACTTCACGCAGCGTTGTTTTAGGTGCCACAGTGACTGGATCTGTCACTACCCCACTCTCATGTTTTTTGACTCGACTAACTTCTTCTGCCTGACGCTCAATGGACATATTTTTATGGATAAAACCCATTCCACCTTCCTGAGCCAACGCAATAGCCAAACCAGATTCGGTGACGGTATCCATAGCGGCAGACAACATAGGAACTTTCAAACGAATGGAGGAAGTCAGTTGAGTAGACAGGTCAGCAGTGTTAGGTAAAACAGTAGAGTGGGCAGGAACTAACAGAACATCATCAAAGGTTAAAGCTTCTTTTTTAATTCGTAACATAAGCAATATCTCACCAAGCTGCTGAAAATTTAAGGGATAAAATATTGCCGTGGCATTATACAGAACGTAATCGGTTGCCTCCAGCATTTTATTAAAAAATTTCTTGCTTACTTCATGATGAACGTTAGTATCAGCATATTAAGTTATTGTTTTGAAATTTGATCTTTCTCACATGTCACTACTTTTTAATACTGGAATTTTTTCTGTCAGCCGTCTCAATCAGACGGTTCGGCAACTGCTCGAAATGGAAATGGGCAGAATTTGGCTAAGCGCTGAAATATCCAATTTTTCTCACCCCGCCTCCGGGCACTGGTATTTCACGCTGAAAGATGAGCGTGCCCAAGTGCGGGCGGCAATGTTTCGCAGTAGCAATCAACGGGTAACATTCAAGCCACAAAATGGTCAGCAAGTTTTGGTTCGCGCGACAATCACGCTTTATGAACCAAGAGGAGATTACCAGCTTATTGTTGAAAATATGCAACCCGCCGGTGATGGCCTGTTACAGCAACAGTTTGAATTATTGAAACAACAACTTGATGCCGAAGGATTATTTGACCAAAGCCACAAGAAGCCCCTACCATCCCCTGCTCAACAGCTTGGTGTCATTACTTCAACCAGTGGCGCAGCCCTGCATGATATTTTGAATATTTTAAAGCGTCGTGATCCATCATTACCCATCATTATTTATCCAACAGCGGTTCAGGGCACAGAAGCACCATTGCAGATTATTCGAGCTATTGAATTAGCTAATAAACGTCGGGAGTGTGATGTATTGATTGTTGGGCGCGGAGGCGGCTCGCTGGAAGACTTATGGAGTTTCAACGATGAACGTGTCGCCAGAGCCATTTTTCACAGTGATATTCCGATAGTCAGTGCGGTCGGTCATGAAACAGATGTCACCATTGCTGATTTTGTGGCAGATTTACGCGCCCCGACGCCATCAGCGGCCGCTGAGTTAGTTAGCCGTAATCAGCTCGAATTATTACGTCAAATTCAGTCGCAACAACAGCGATTGGAGATGGCAATGGATTATTTCTTTGCCCAGAAACAACGTGTTTTCAGTCTGTTATCTCATCGTTTACAGCAACAACACCCTCATTTACGACTAGCGCGTCAGCAAAACTTACTGGTCAATTTACGCCAGCGACTCACTGACAGCTTGCAACGGTACTTAAAGCAAAGCAGCCTGGCTTATGAGAAATTACAGCAACGGCTCTGGTACGTGGAACCTAGCTCGCAAATCCACCAATATAGCCAACAGATTCAGCAACAAGATTTTCGGTTAAGACAAGCGATTGAAAGGCAAATCAGCCGTTCCAGAGAAAAATTTGCCATTTCCTGTTCACGGATGGAAGCCGTCAGCCCTCTGGCAACACTAGCCCGTGGTTACAGCATCAGTCAAACATCGGATGGAAAATTACTGAAACAAACCAAACAGGTACGTGTTGGTGATGTCCTGAATACCCGTTTACAAGATGGCTGGATTGAAAGTGAGGTGTTGAAAATCAAGAAAGAACGGAAAAAACGATCTGCAAATCTGAAATAGTGGCCTTCCTTTGCCACTTATTTTTCCTATGTCAGAAACGGATTTCTGCGCCGGCAATATAGGTCCGGCCCCGAGCGGTTTGATTAGCAGAAGTGGATTCATTCATTAATGCAGCCGTATTATTCATACGATTAAGTGCTTCAGAATAGTTTTTGTTTGTCAAATTCTGTACCAAGAATTTAAGTAGCACATTTTTATTTATTTTATAATCACTGTAAAAATCGACCACTGTTGGAATTTTTTTCTCCTTTTCCATCACCGTTCGTCCATCACTATCCTGATTATAAGGATCTGAATCTAGCTTATAGGAATTACCGGTATATTTAACTATCGCTCCAATACGAAGTTTTTCGCCTAAAAAGCGAACCCCTGTATCCAAAGTCATAAAACTTTCAGGTAATTGTGATACAGGATCTGCCCCAAAAATCGATGTAGAAATAGAAGTCGGTTGGCTTGTTTTTTGTCGACTATAAGCCAATTTGCTATAAAATACACCGGCATCATAATCAGCAGAGACTTCATAACCGCGCATTCTTACCGGAGTTATGCTATTGCTATAAATATGTATACCGAAATTTGCGTCAACATGCTTCCAATCTTCTTCTGATAATTTCGAAGATTGGCATACCCTACCATCTTTACACAAAGAATATAAATCACTACTGATGTAATTCTTTATCTTAGTATGATACCAGGCTGCTTTCAGACGGAAAGTATCTCCTTTTACAATCATGTCTGGACGGTAACTATTAAAGCCGATTTGATAAGTATCCGATTTTTCTCCTTTCAGGAATGGATTAATTGATGGGCCACCTTCATTGCCATAGAAGATTTCCTGTACGTTCGGCGCTCTCATTGAATGAGTATAACTCACAAAAGGCTGGAATTCAGGAATGATTTCCGCTGATAGCAGAAAGCTTGGATTAAATCCACGCTCTTTCAAATTCAATTCGGCTTTACCTTGCGGGAAACAGTTAACTCGTGGCTCACAGGCTGGTTTATGGCCCTTTATACTATAATCAATATAATTAAGATTAATATTAGCTTGGTAAATATCACGAGTAATTTTCAATCCGCTATAAATACTGGCAATATTTTGTTTACCACTTGGTGCGAAACTATTATTTTCTTTTGCTTCGCCATCTTTCTTTTTATATTCCTTCTTTTTTTCTTCATCTTCCTCTTCTATATTAGAGTAAATACTATCAGTCATCTTACTATATTCAGTTTTCATCAACTTACCACCGAATATCAGATCAAAATCTGTATCGCCGTAATTAAAACGGCTGATATTACTGAGATTAATAGCGTTTGACTTATTTTTAGTTTTGCTTTTTGTCAATGCATTAAGTGCAGTATTATATATTTGATCACTTCCACTAGTGCTAACCAACAATTTCACATCAACCAATTCACTGAATGGCTTATAGTTGTATTTCAGATAAAAATCCTCGCTATCAATATGACGATGGGTAAATTTATTGTGATACAATCGACCACTTAATTCCATATCATGAAATTCATTTGACTTAATATTTAATTTCATTAATTGCGAATTTGGTTTCTGTTTAAAATATTTATTGGTACCAAATTCATCACTTGATATTCCATCCCCATTTTTATAATTTGCATCAATTGAATGTCCACTGACGGCCAACATAGCGCCAACTGATCCTTCAGAACTAAAAACCTGAGTTTTACCAGCGACGGCTATCATGCCATTATGACCAATGCCATTATCGCCATAGAGTATTTTTGTACGTATTCCCAGTGTATTACCACTGAATATCACATCATCAATACCAATCGTACGGAAATTAGCACTACCTGCTAATGCGTTGACACTATCTGAACCATCAGATTGTCCCCGGCTAATATCCACACCGACAATAAAGTTAGGATCAATTAATGAACCAAACTGACTCTGAAGACTATTACCGTGGGTTACGCTGGTAGGTGATGTACCATAAAAACTCTGGCTAACACCATCAACCATCATATTTACTCGTCCAAATCCACTTAATCCACGAATATTCACACTCACGGTTCCCTGCCCCGGATCTATTTGCGTATAGGTCCCTGGCATACTGCGTAATATGCTATCCGTTGATTGAAGTTTTGTATCTTCTCCTTTAGAACTGTATGAACCGGGCCTTTCCATTGCCCTCACTTCCGCATCATCCTGTGAACCAGAAACCTTAAGGCTACTGAATTTCATCACCTTATCTGATTTTCTCTCTTGCTTTTCCTCGCCATAAGCAAGCCCTTGAAGCCCAATGAAAACCACACCAGCCCCTGCTATCTTTGTCATTATTTTCATTTCAATCATCCCAAATGCATACAAATCAATATTTGCTCACATGCCCGTTTTTAGAAAATAAAAATGTTTAGCACTGATAATGATTTATCAGTGCTTTAAATAACAAACTTATATATCCGTCATCTTTCAAGTTGCCTCTTTGTTGGCTGCATTCGCTCACCCCGGTCACATAGTTACCTATGCTCCCGGGGATTCTCTCCCTTGCCGTCGCGGTGCATCTTGAAATCTATAGGGTATACTATTTATAATTTACTTCAGTTATCTTTTAATTGCGGAAAATACTTTTTAGCATCATCCAGCATCAAAATAAAACTGTAATCCAGTGCAGTATCTTTTAATCGATTAAATCGGCCCGATTTACCACCATGCCCGGCACTCATATTGGTTTCTAATAACAAAATAGAGTTATCTTCCTTCATATCCCGTAATTTTGCTACCCATTTAGTAGGTTCCCAATATTGCACTTGGGAATCATAAAACCCACTCGTAACCAATAAGTTTGGATAACGTTGATGTTTTATATTGTCATACGGACTATATGATTTAATCCGGAAATAATCCTCTTTATTTTCAGGATTACCCCACTCCTCATATTCTCCTACGGTCAGCGGAATAGAAGGATCAAGCATGGTTGTCACGGCATCAACAAATGGAACTTGAGCAACCACACCGCGATATAATTCCGGTGCCTGATTAATCACAGCGCCCATTAGCAAACCACCCGCACTCCCTCCCATCGCATAAACACGTTTACTGTCACCATATTTCTGAGCAATCAGTGCCTTAGTCACATCAATAAAGTCATTAAAACTATTCATTTTATTTTCGACTTTACCTTGTAGATACCATTTCTTACCCAATTCACCGCCACCACGCACATGCACCAAGGCGTAAACAAAGCCCCGATCTAATAAACTCAATCGTGGTGAACTAAATGAAGGGTCCATGCTGATACCATAAGCCCCATATCCATAAATCAGTATTGGGTTATGACCTTTTTTAAACAGTGATTTACGATATACCAGAGATACCGGAACTTCAACACCATCACGGGCCTTTACCCAAATACGCTGGCTCTCATAATGATGTTTATCAAAACCTTTTACTTCCTGCTGCTTAAGTAATTCCCGCTCACCTGTTCTCATATTCCATTGGAATGTTGAGCTTGGTGTCGTCATGGATGAATAACCATAACGGACAAAATCAGTATTGGGTTCAGGGTTGTAATCAATCCATGCCATATAACTTGGATCATCAAACTTAATCTGTTTTTCTTGCTGTGTCTGCCAATTAATCTGACGAATTGTCGGTAATCCTTTTGTTCTCTCCTGTACGACCAACCAGTCATTAAACAGATCGAAATCTTCAAGATCACTATCTTGCCGTGGAGCAATCACTATTTTCCACGGTATATTGATGGCATCCGTCTGATAAAGACCATAAGTTTCATTTTCATGATTTGAACGGATGTAGAAATGATCGCGGAAATGGTCAATATAATACTCTCTGCCTTCCTGACGAGGAGAAAATAGTTGAAGTTCAGCTTGTGGTTTATTGGCATCAATCAGCAAATATTCAGAAGTCGAATTACTGGTTATCGCCAACATAATATAATCGCGGGAAGTGCTCTTAGATATGCTTAAATAAAAACGCTCATCTTCTTCCTGATATATTTTCTGATCTTCGCTGGTATTGCTACCATATTGGTGACGAAGTACCTGATATGGCAGTAACGTTTGTGAATGCCTGCGCACATAAAACAACGTATTGTTGTCGTTAGCCCAAACCATGTTGCCAGAAGTATTTTTTATTACATCGTTATTCCACTGTTTATCAGCAATATCTTTAAAAGAGATCTGATAATTACGGCGTCCCTGCGTATCTTCAGCAATCGCAATACGTTTATTATCCAGAGAGATGGCAAAATTACTCAGTTGGTAATATTCGTGCCCTTTAGCCCTTTCATTACCATCGACCAGTATCTGCCAATCTGATGAGCCATCAACAGGTTTACGCTGATAAATTGGGAAATCTTTGCCCGTTTCATAGGTTGTCCGATAAATATACCCATTATAAGTATAGGGTACCGATTGATCATCCTGCTTCATCCTGCCAACCATTTCTTCGTATAACGTATCCCGTAGCTGTTCACCGGGTTTTAGCATCTGTTCGGTATATTTATTTTCGGCTGTCAGATAATCAATGACTTTTTGATCTTTACGATTATCATCCCGCATCCAGTAATAATCATCTATACGAGTATCACCGTGGGTAGTTATATAGTGTGGTTGTTTCATTGCCTTTGGTGGCATAATTTCTTCCTCTGCGGTGGCAGGATTCAGCCAGCCGCTCAATAAAAACATCAATAACAGCCCTTTAGTTTTCAGGGCAAACCGCGCTTGCTGCCTTAACATATTTGCTGTCCTTAAGTCGCTCAACGTATTAATTAGTTAAACTAAAATCAATCGGAAGTTCTATCGTAATTCCATTACCGCTTAAAACGGTATCGGGGGGAGCTGGCAACGGTTGCGCTCTTGCCAGAACTTGCTTCGCTTCCCTGTCTAAAGAATGAGTTCCTGAACGACGAACTAAGTCACTGTTAGTAACATAGCCCTGTTTATCAATAGTGAATCTGACTGTAGGCCGACCCGTGCGGTTTCTTCTCTGTGCATCCTCTGGATAGCGTTTATAGCGGTTCAAATGCCCGATAACTTCCGCTCGCCATAGTGCATCCGCATCAGCGATAGCCTTTGAATCACTGTCATAAGAAGCAGCAACCCGCGAAGTAACATTCGTAGATGTAGCCGTACTGCTCACCATAGCAGCACTACTTTGAGATTTTTCACTCTCTTGTTCTTCTACCTGCTGGCGCTTCACCGGTGGTGTTTTTTCAAGCTCCTCATGGTATTTTTTCTGTTTTTTAGGTTTATGCACCAGAATCTGCGCCTGTTCATCTTTAATAAGCTCAGGCGTCTTAATCTCATTAATCTCGCTTTCCTGCTGCCGGCTGGCAACAGAAAGTTGCTGTTCAATACCGATAGGCTGTTTTTGTACCCGATGTGTCGCTTCTGTTAACAATGAAAGCTCCATCATCACCGCCGGCGGTGGCATCAATTCATCAATAGCAATTTCTTCTGGCTGGTAGATAATCCAACCAACCAAAATGAGGTGAGCAGCAATAGCAGAAACGAGCCATTTTTTAAAATGCCCCTTTTGAAAGGCCGGGTGTGTCAGCGTCAACATGGATGATAGCGCATAATTTTAATTATCATTTAGTAATGATAATTAATTTCATATGCTAATGAAAATTATTTTTCCCTGTATCGTTAACTTGAGCACATCCCTGTGCCAAGGCCCCTTATATATGGGGAAAAGACCACTATACCCTATGGATTTCAAGATGTATCGCGACGGCAAAGGAGTGAATCCCCGGGAGCATAGCAAACTATGTGACCGGGGTGAGCGAGTGCAGCCAACAAAGAGACAACTTGAAAGATAACGGGTATATTTGTTTAAAATATCTACGGTTTTTTTACTGGTGTATACCAGACATAATCAGCATATTGGCTATCCAGTACATTGCTTTTTTCAGTGATGATCAACACAACAAGATCCTCTTGGGGCGATAAGTCTTTAACATGCAGAGGAACACCTATTACTTTTGTTGCATGATATCCACCCGCAATCAGTGTGGCAGGAGCTGGCGCTTTAAGTAACTGCTCCGCCATTCTGCGATCCCGCATTTGCTGAATAGCTGTCATGGCAGATAACTGTTGTTCCGTTATTTCACCACCGTGAACATCTTTAATCACCGCTTTAATCTGCGCTTTAACATTTTCAGCAACAGAAATATTCCCCTGGAGGGTCGGAGGGTTACTGTAAGCCGCTTTAATTTCACTGCGATCTAAGTTTGCAGACAGCAACGGATAAGGCTGATACATAAGCTCCATGACCAATCCACCATACAACTCCCACCGCCATCCATCTTGCCATGCGAGAAGCTCTTTTATGCGACTTTCACGTACGATAGGCTTAGTTTGCAACCAACTCTTAACCTTATTCACTTTTTGCTGCTGATCAGGATTAATCATCTCTAACAGGACTGAACCCTGTTCTCTTTTAAGCGGAAGTTGCTGAACCAACCAAAGCTCTATCTGATGATGATATGGATTATCATGTTTTTCACCCACAACTACCCGTTGATGTGATGCCAGCCGATTGATCAATTCATCAGGGGTCAGGGCATGACCTGTTTTAAGATCGATAATGGCCCCTTGTTGAGTCAGTTCCGGTGAAAGCGCTTGGAGAGCTGGTTTTTGTTGTACAGATGCACATCCAGGTAAGATCAGTAAACCACAGATAATCAGAAAAGATTTTACAGTCGTGAGAAATTTCATTATGCCCATTATCCATATTCATGTTTTGCGCATCATATATACCCGTCATCTTTCAAGTTGCCTCTTTGTTGGCGGCACTCGCTCACCCCGGTCACATCGTTACCTATGCTCCCGGGGATTCACTCCCTTGCCGTCGCGATCCATCTTGAAATCCATGGGTATAGATAATAAGAATCGTTTACAACAAACCGCCCCTGCCTACAGGAAACAGGGGCGATGGGTATTACAGCGGATGAGTTTGCGCTTCAACTGCCGCCAGAGCGACCATATTAACGATACGACGTACAGAAGAAATTGGTGTCAGAATGTGTACCGGTTTGGAAACCCCCATCAGAACTGGGCCAACGGTAACGCCTTCAGAACTGGTGACACGTAGCAAGTTATAACTGATACGGGCAGATTCCATATTCGGCATAATTAACAGATTGGCAGCCCCTTTCAATGGGCTATCTGGCATGATGTCACGGCGAATACTTTCAACCAATGCGGCATCACCATGCATTTCACCATCAATTTCAAGCGAAGGTGACATTTTATTCACCAATTCCAGCGTCTGGCGCATCTTCTGTGCTGAGAGGCAATCTGTGGAACCAAAACTTGAATGAGAAAGCAGCGCAACTTTTGGTTCAATACCGAAACGGCGGACAGTCTCTGCCGCCATAAGGGTAATCTCGGCCAATTGTTCAGGCGTTGGATCATTGTTGACATAAGTATCCGCAATAAAAGTATTACCACTTGGCAACATCAATGCATTCATTGCACCAGCAGTATGAACCCCATCACGGAAACCAAATACATTTCTCACGACATCATAATGTTCACTGTAACTGCCAACGGTACCACAAATCAGGCCATCAGCTTCACCACGCAGTACCATAATCGCCCCAATCAGGGTGGGATTACCGATAACGGCACGACGAGCTTGTTCAGCAGAAACACCTCGACGTTTCATAATGTGATGATATTCCTGCCAGTATTTTTTGAAGCGCGGATCATTCTCATTATTGACGACTTCAAAATCTTTACCCGCTTCAATATGCAATCCCAGTTTCTGGATACGCATTTCGATAACACTGGGGCGACCAATTAGAATCGGGTAAGCCAGCTCAAGAGAGATCAGCTCCTGAGTCGCATGCAATACACGGACTTCTTCCCCTTCGGCCAAAACGATACGCTTTTTCGCTTTCTTAGCCTGAGAAAAAATAGGTTTCATAAACAAATTTGTTTTATAGACAAACTCATTCAGCTTCTCGATATACGCGCCAAAATCTTTAATCGGGCGGGTTGCTACGCCGGAATCCATGGCTGCTTTGGCAACTGCCGGGGCAATTTTCACAATCAGGCGCGGATCAAATGGTTTAGGAATAATATACTCCGGGCCAAAAAACAGATCCTGATCATCATAAGCGGAAGCCACTTCTTCACTCTGTTCCGCCAGCGCTAAATCCGCAATCGCATGAACACAGGCGAGCTTCATCTCCTCGTTAATGGTTGTTGCACCAACATCCAGCGCACCACGGAAAATAAACGGGAAACAGAGCACATTATTAACCTGATTCGGATAATCAGAACGACCAGTACAAATGATTGCATCAGGGCGAACTTGTTTTGCCAATGGTGGCAAAATTTCTGGTTCAGGGTTTGCCAATGCCATGATGAGTGGGTCTTTAGCCATCGTTTTCACCATGTCTTGAGTCAACACGCCAGGGCCGGAACATCCGAGGAAAATATCTGCACCAGGGATAACATCACCTAATGTGCGGCTGCCATTGTCTTCAATCGCATAGGCAGCTTTAGTTTCTTCCATATTTTTATCGCGACCACGATAAATCACCCCTTTAGAGTCACATACCACAATATTCTTGCGTTGCAGCCCAAGCGCAACCAGCAAGTTCATACAGGCAATTGAGGCAGCTCCAGCACCAGAAACGACTAAGCGAACCGCTGAAATCTCTTTTTTCATAATCCGCAAGCCATTCAAAACAGCAGCAGTACAAATTATCGCTGTGCCATGCTGGTCATCATGGAATACCGGAATGTTCATTTTTTCCCGAAGTTTTTTCTCAATATAGAAACATTCCGGTGCTTTGATATCTTCGAGGTTAATTCCCCCAAATGTCGGCTCCAGTGCCGCGATGATATCAATCAATTTGTCAGGATCAGACTCATCAACTTCAATATCAAATACATCAATACCTGAGAACTTTTTAAACAGGACACCTTTTCCTTCCATCACTGGCTTACCTGCCAATGCACCAATATTCCCCAATCCTAAGACCGCACTACCATTAGATATCACTGCCACAAGATTGCCACGCGCAGTATATTTGTAAGCCGCTAATGGATCTTCTGCAATTTCCAGGCAAGGCGCAGCAACACCTGGTGAATAAGCTAAGGCCAAATCTCGCTGAGTTATCAGAGGCTTAGTAGGAGTAATTGTGATTTTCCCTGGTTGTGGAAACTGGTGAAAATCCAATGCACTCTGTTTTAATTTTTCATCCATCGTCGGATCCTTTATATACAATCTGGAGTAAAAGCAGGAGCAGTATAATAGGTACTGAGTGTCAAATCATAACACTGACAGCATCTTATCAATAAAGTAACACTTTTTTGCTCATAAAAAGCACTACCCAATTTCTCCACTAATACCACTACTTACCGCCTATCCCAATAGGACTATTTTATTTGCCACTCTTTGCCACTCTTTGCCACTCTTTGCCACTCTTTGCCACTCTTTGCCATAAAGAAAAGAGCGAACCTGGGCGGTGCTCACTATTCATTTATAAGAGCGGTCTGCAACAATTACGCTTATTGGGATGGGGACTTAATCAAGGAAAATAAAGAAAGAAACATTATCATTTATACAATATCATTAAAGTTATAGTAACTTTAATAACTATAACATGGAAAAACTCTCAATATAAATTCAATTAAAATAAATTTTATAAAAGAAAACAAATCTAATAATAACTCATTTAACATATTGATTTTTAACATCATTGAAAGAAGTGAAGTTATGTATTTTTTATGAAAATTACTCATCTTCTTTTTTTACTTATCAAACTAATTTGCGCTATTTATATTTTTATATCAGGATGTGCTTTCTGGACTTACAGAGCTATCAACTTTGTAAATCAATCGGTTTTGATAAAATTTTTTCATAGCAATTTAATTTAGGGCAGACCCATTAATTACTGCCTTTTAATCAAATTCAAAGTCTGCATTTCGTGGCTTTACTTATTTAAGGGAGAAGGAAAATGTATAACCATTCAGTGATGATAGTTGATGACCACCCTCTCATTCGCCATGGCTTGAAACAGATTGTAGAGCTCGATCGGGCGCTTACCGTAACAGCGGAAGCTGACAATGGTGAAGAAGCAATAAATATTGCATGCAAGCTGAAACCTGATGTCATTATGATAGATCTCAATATGAATGGTCTTTCAGGCGTGGACACGATTAAATCTATCCGTAGAAAAGGGATCAATTCTTATGTACTGGTATTATCCGTTTCAGATGATCGAAATGATGTTTACGCAGCCATTGACGCAGGAGCTAATGGCTACTTGCTTAAAGATAGCGACTTAGATTCGTTATTAAGCAGTATTCGCCATGCTGCTCGTGGACAAACTGTATTTAGTGAAAAAATATACCAACATCTCGCTAACCGTCATAAACATGTTGATCCTTTATCTGAATTGACTAAACGTGAGTTAGATGTATTAAAAGAAGTTTCCAGTGGCATGACCAATAAGGAAGTTGCTGATGTCTTATTTATTTCTGAAGAAACGGTGAAAGTACACATCAGAAACTTGTTAAAAAAACTGAATGTACGTTCCCGCCTGGCTGCAACAATCATGTATTTGCAACATAGGAAAAATGGAGTAGCCTAATACTTCTTCCGAGCCGCTCCTTGAGCTTATTACCGAGGGTCGGCTCTTATCGCTGTTATGTAGTAAATGTTATGTAGCAAATACCCCCTATGAGAACAGGCCAATAAAATTGAGTCTCCTGTTTTGGTATCTCTGATAATAAAAATCAGGATATCATCTGGATAAAACAGGCATTTTCCAGCATTATGTTTAGGTATTTAAATTTTTTTAAGGATCTGTTAAATGATATTGGATAAATCTTCTCAACCCGCTTTTACTCTCTATGGGATCAAGAATTGTGACACGATAAAAAAAGCCCGTCGTTGGCTGGAAGAACAGGAAATTACTTACCTGTTTCATGATTATCGTGTTGATGGACTCAACGCAACACTTTTGCAGTCATTTATTGACAAACTGGGTTGGGAATCATTAATTAACACCCGTGGTACAACCTGGCGTAAACTGACCGAGCAACAACGAACGACAATTAATAATGCTGACGCAGCAAAGGCGTTGATGTTGGAACAACCCGCTATTATCAAACGTCCACTATTAATTTCTGCGAAAGGTGATTGCCTATTAGGTTATAAGGTGGATGAATATCAGCAATTTTTTGCTGAGGCACTCTGAAATGACTTGCCCTGTAATTGAACTTGCACAACAACTCATCAGACAACCCTCTATCAGCCCGGACGATAAAGGTTGCCAAAATATTATGATCGCTCATTTGCAAGCAATTGGCTTTACCATTGAACGGATGCCCTTTGGCGATACAAACAATTTTTGGGCTTATCGCGGCATAGGCCCGACATTAGCCTTTGCCGGACACACTGATGTCGTCCCTGCGGGCGATGAATCTCAGTGGGAATATCCCCCATTTGAGCCAACTATCCGTAATGGCATGCTATATGGCCGGGGTGCGGCAGATATGAAAGGCTCATTAGCTGCCATGATTGTCGCGGCTGAACGTTTCGTTGCCGCCTATCCCAACCATAATGGACGTCTGGCCTTTCTTATTACTTCAGACGAGGAAGCGAAAGCCACCCACGGCACCATTAAAGTGGTTGAAGCCTTGATGTCCCGCAATGAACGTTTGGATTATTGCCTGATAGGTGAACCTTCTAGCCAGCATCGTCTTGGCGATATGGTGAAAAACGGCCGTCGAGGTTCCCTTACTGCTAATCTCACTGTTCACGGTATTCAAGGCCACGTTGCCTATCCGCATTTAGCTGATAACCCAATCCACCGTCTCCTTCCTGCTTTACAGACATTGGTCAATACACATTGGGATAAAGGGAATGAATTTTTCCCGGCGACCAGTATGCAAATTGCCAATATCCACGCGGGAACAGGCAGTCATAACGTGATCCCTGGGAATGTGCAAGTTCAATTCAATTTCCGTTTCAGTACAGAACTGACTGACAGCCAAATCCGTGAACAGGTTGAAACTATCCTCAAAAATCACAATCTCAATTACACGATTGAGTGGATACTAGCTGGTCAGCCTTTCCTAACAGCCAAAGGTGAGTTAGTCAATGCCGTCATCCAGGCAATAGACCAATATTGCGGCTATCAACCTGAATTATCTACCAGTGGTGGTACATCCGATGGGCGATTTATTGCTCCGATGGGTGCTCAAGTTGTCGAACTGGGGCCACTTAACTCAACAATTCATAAAGTTAATGAGTCCGTTAGCGCCGCCGATCTGCAACAACTCAGCCGGATTTATCAACGTGTTATGGAGCAATTAATCCAGTGATCACAGCAAATATGTTAACCGGCCTGGCTACTGGCCACTTGATTTCTCTCTTTGGCAATCATCGATTACAACCAGAAGCCGCCAATGCTTTTCTTTCCATGCAACAAGCCGCTGAAAAGGCCGGAATGAATCTGCAACCGGCCAGCACGTTCCGTGATTTTCAACGTCAGCAAGCTATCTGGAATGGAAAATTCCGGGGTGAACGCCCTGTGTTGGATAAAAACAGCCAACCCATGGATATCACCCAATTATCAGAAGGAGAACGCTGTAAGGCAATTCTTCGTTGGTCCGCCCTGCCCGGTGCCAGCCGTCATCATTGGGGAACAGATTTGGATATCTATGATCCAACGATGCTACCGGATAACCAGACGTTATTACTCGAACCTTGGGAATATGAAAATGGTGGTTATTTCGCACCGTTAACTCATTGGTTGACCGAGAATATGGCTCATTTCGGTTTTTACCGTCCTTTTGTCGGTAACCGTGGCAGTGTCGCTGATGAACCGTGGCATATCAGCTACCAACCATTAGCCAAGCAATTGGAAAAATTGCTGACTCAGCAGATGTTACTGGATGTATGGCAACAGCATGACATCGCCGGCATTGACTGGTTATCGACTAACTTACCTTATCTATTTGAAAATTACCTCCATGTTGCGCAGGAGACAACCTCATGCAATGGTTAGCTGATTACTGGTGGATTATTTTAGTTTTATTGGTTGGCGTTCTTCTCAATGCAATTAAAGAGTTACGCCGACTGGATGTTAAAAAATTTCTGGACAATAAACCGGAACTGCCTCCTCATCGGGATCTTAATAGCAAGTGGGATGATGAAGATGATTGGCCCCAGAAAAAGCCGTAGTCCACTCTTGCCAATCTTTGGCAAGTTTCTTATCGAAACTTGACAACGCCTGTGCGGTTTCTTGCCGCCAGAGTCGCATTAATGCCTTATATCCACTCAACTTCAATACGGTGATGCATTGCTCAACACTCATTTCTTGCTGGAGATGATTTCTCAGCGCAATCAACGGCAAATCACTGTTCAGCAACAATCGTTGCAAGGCCGGTAATGAAGCAGAAAATGGTCGGTGAGCAAATGCAAAACCTGACAGTTCCTGCCAATCATGCTGATTGAGATGATGGTCAGTTTGGTAATCAACAGGCAAGCTAAATCCAATCTGCGATTCCAGCCAATGTGCATCACGGGCAAGCTGTTGCTGAGCTTGAATCCCCAGCACAATCCCTTGTTCACTCAGGGGAAAAATAGCCATTGCCGTATAACAACCGCTGCTGGCTTCTAAATGAGTTCCTATTCGCACTAATTGGAAGCCACATTTTTGCCATAATGCCCAAAGCTCCGCGGTATAACCAAAGCTAACAGAAATAAAATCCACCCCCTGTTTTTCTGCCCTTTCCCGTTGATACGCGATCATTCCCTGAGCAATACCTTGCCTGCGATGATTAGCCTGTACAGCAACCCTGCTGATCCGTTGAGATTTCAAAACCGCCGCCTGTGGTAAACCGCTATGGGCAGCTAACGATTGAGCAACCAAATTTCCTCTTGGACGACGCCTGCCTGCCCATATTTCATGAGCTAACTCAAGCGCCAATCCACCCTCTTCAACCATCCACAAAGCCCCCATTAAGGCATTATTTCCAAGAGCCGCAACAAATTGCATGCCTTTGGCATCAAGTAAACGCCGTAAATCCAGAGGTGAAGTTTTGTAGTGAGCGCTGGTCAATATGCCGTAAAACTGCCTCAGCAATTCAGGTTGTTTAATCCATTGTTGCTGATGACAAACGTGATAACTAATAGCCTTATCAGAATTGTTGACAGGAATTGCATCCTCAAACAGTAACGCTTTTTCCAACCAGTTTTCCAGCGGATCATTTTCCGCCCAACGCACAGGAGCCGTCAGGTTTAGAATATGACTATCAGGGATTCCAACACAAAATTTAAGTAAAAATCCGCGTCCTGTACCTTCATATCCCTGCACAGTTGTGGTCAACAATATTCGGGGAAAATAGCTGATCAACTCAGATAATTGAGGCATTGGAATAGCAGCGGCTTCATCGATAAGCAACCAATCAATATCTGACACGTTATTTTGTCTACAATATTTCAGCAAATTATCTACGGCCCAGAATTTTCCCCTTTCCCCCGCATAATATCTGATAACTTCGGTTGCCGCTTTTGCTGGTGCAGTTAACCAGCAATTTCCTTGCCATTGCTGCATTAACATACCTGCAAGTGTCGATTTACCTCGCCCTCTTGGCGCAGTAATGACCCATACCCCCTGATTTGCCCACAAAAGTCGAGTCAAAATGGCATGCTGGCTGGCTGTTGGGTTGCCATCAGGCAGTTGCCACGCACTATATTGTGGAAATTCAGGGATACATAAGGGATCATGTTGCCGCCATAGCAAAACTTGGGGATCGCTAACAATTTGCTGCTGAATATGCTGAACAAAATGCGGTGTTGGAATAGCATCTAACTGTTCGTTCCAACGTGCGCTATCCTTATCTGGTTGATAACGCCATTGGTACCAAGATGGAACCATCATCACCAACCAACTTCCCGCTTTCAATGTGCCTGCCAATATCGCCAGTGCTTCCGCATTAAAACCTGCGGTAGCGTCAAATATTCCATGCAGATATTCCTGACCTAATAAACTGGCCGCCTTTTCTGGCAGCACAGCGTGCTGTTTACGATAAGAGATCCATAACCAATCACCCATAAATCTTTGCTGTAATTCATTAGCCTGTAAATAGCACCAATGATCATCTCCACTCAACACCAGCAAACGACGTAACCCTTGCTGCTGCATTTCCGTCTGTATCACACTCAGTTCCGGCAACATAACGGCTATGATTTACCAATCAATAATGACAAAATCCCCGCTGCAATCAGCGGCCCCACAGGAACACCTTTAAACAGGGCAACACCCAATACCGTCCCCACCAGCAAACCCGCAACTGTCGATGGCTGATTAGACATGAGTGAAATACCCCGGCTACCCAACCATGACACTAATACACCTATCACTATCGCGAGTAACGATTTCCAACTCATAAACGAGTTGAGGACAGCTTGTACCGTAATTTTTCCACTGGCGATAGGAGCCATTACTCCCACGGTCAAAATAAGTACACCGATAGTCAACCCATATTTTTCCACCCACGGGAAAAAATGATTCAGTGGCGTTATACGGATAACCAGCAAGAGCAGCATTGCAAGAGTGACAGTCATGTTGTGGCTGATGATACCCAGTGCGGCCAACACTAGCAGCACCAGTAAAGTAGGATCGAGATGACTCATAGATTTCAATACCCTATACCCGTTATCTTTCAAGTTGCTTCTTTGTTGGCTGCACTCCCTTGCCGCCGCGATGCATCTTGAAATCCATAGGGTATTAATCCTATTAGGCTAGGGCAATTTTTCCTTATGTTACAAAAATGACAGGTATTTTCGTATTAATTCAAACAATTAACAAGCTAACGTCGCACCACCATCGACCACAATATCCTGTAGCGTTATATGGCTTGCCAAATCAGAAGACAAGAAAAGTACGGTGTGTGAAATTTCATTAACATTTGCAATCTTACCGAGGGGAATACCTAATTTATATTGCTCAGGATACCCGTTAATCATATTTTTTTCATCATCATCAGTTTTCCACATGGAACGCTGCATAGGGGTATCTGTCGAACCAGGCGATACAACATTACAACGTACACCAAACGGCGCGAGTTCTAGCCCAACACAATGCGTTAAACTTGTCAGTGCTGATTTTGATGCACAATAAGCCGCCATTTGCATACGTGGAACACGTGCCGCATTAGAGCTGACGCTGATAATAGTGCCACCGCGCTGACGTTTAAAATGGGGAATCACTGTACGAAATAGATAAAAAGCCCCAGAAGCATTAACATTAATACAACGATGCCAGTCACTAATATTTAGCTCATCAATATTTCCCAATTGCAATATACCGGCAGCATTAACCAGAATATCTAATTTGGCTGAGATAGACAGTTGTTGGGAACAAATCATTTCAACCTTTTCTGGATCACTGATATCAAGTTGTATACATTGATAAGGCAAATTATCTTTCTCAAATATGCGATCGAAACCTATTACGTTAGCACCAAGCGCGGTAAAATCACGGGCAATTTGTTCGCCAATGCCACGTGCCGCCCCGGTTACCCAGATGGTTTTATGGCTAAAATCCATTTGTAAATTTTGTTTATTTTTCATATTATTTGTTCTTTAATGGCGATTTATTATGCATTTTTTATAAATTCGATTTATCGAAATTTACTGATGAAATTATTTCTTTCGTGCCCATAACCATTCCTGATTTTTCAGCAACATATTTTAAAGCCATGAGGTGATCTTCAAGTGTAAAATCCGCTATCGCATCACCCACTAAAAAAGGCTTTATATCTCTCATGAATGCGTCAACCGCAGTAATCATACAACCAATATGTCCATACACCCCGCAAATAATTAATTGATCCCGACCTAAGTCTTTTATATTTTTTTCTAACGAAGAGCGTTGAAATGCACTATAACGACACTTAACTATTACAATATCATCATTATTAGGGGCCAACGCACGGCTAATATTCTGTAAATGGGGTGATCTATTCAAGCCAGCCCCCCATATATCATTAAGTAATGCACGCTCTTCATCACTTTGTACTTTAGGTTGTGCTGTATATATAATGGGAATCTCTTTTTCTTTACAAAACATTCTCAACAAATGGATATTTTCAATTAATTTATTGATTAGAGGGCTATTATCACCGAAAAACTGCAAGAAATAATCCTGCATATCATGAATAAGTAAAATTGCCCTATGGGGTTCGAATAACCAAGATGCTTTATTGCTTGGAAAATCTTTTGGCTGAGGTAGTATATAATTTTTCAATGATGGAATGGTCATTTTAATACCTTCATGTCATTAATTAACTTTCTAATTTGTCTCGAATGATTTCTCTTAATAATAATTTATCAATCTTTCCGACTGGTGTAACAGGCATAACATCAATAATCTCGAAACGATCAGGCAATTTATATTCAGCAATCCCCATTCCCCTTAAATATTTCCTCAGTTGCAACGTGTTTATATTCGGATCAGCCACCACAATAAAAGCACAACTTTTTTCTCCCATCAGAGGATCAGGCATCGAAACCAAAGCGCTATGGATAACACCTTCATGTTTGAGTAACAAAGATTCAATTTCTTCCGAAGCAATTTTTTCACCACCGCGATTAATTTGATCTTTCTCACGTCCGACAATACACACATAACCCTCTTTCGTCATATAGGCTAAATCACCGGAATAATAAAAACCTTCTTTATCAAACACCTTCGCATTGTGCTCTGGACTTTTATAATATCCCCGGAATGTATATGGCCCACGAATGATTAACATACCCGCCGAACCTGGCGCTTGGATATTGCCTTGATCATCAACGATACGTATCTCATCATCTTCACTCATTGGGCACCCCTGAGTGGTAAATATACGTTCATCATCGTCATTAAGCCGGGTATAACATACCAACCCTTCGGCCATACCAAAGATCTGTTGCAACTTACATGAAAAAAGTTTCGGTATCACTCGCGCCACACTTTCACTTAACTTTGCTCCACCGACTTGTAATAGCCGAAGACTTTCTAGTGAATATTCGTATTTCCTCATTGTCTGAATCCATAACGCAACAGCCGATGGCACCAGTGAGGTCATTGTTACTTTATGTTCACGTATGAGTGGAAAGCAGGTCGTAGGCCCAGGATCTGTTGCTAATATGACACAACCACCCGCATAAAATACGCCAAGCGCCCCCGGAGAACTCAATGGATAATTATGTTGCGCCGGCAAAGCACAAAGATAACGGGTCTGTTGTGTCAACTCACAAATTTCAACACTGCGTCTCACACTATAATAGTAATCGTCATGCGTCCTTGGAATTAATTTAGGTGTCCCAGTGCTCCCACCTGAAAGTTGAAAAAAAGCGACTTCATCTGAACGTGTCGTCTCAAAATTCAAAGGTAAATTTATTGGCTCTAACCACGGCTTTAATTCATTGGTATATAATTCATTAGTATATTGTATTTTGCGACCATCAATGACGATATTCCTTAACCGTGGACAATGTGTCTTTAATTGCTCCAGGAAATCATTATTCTGTAAAAGTGAATGCTCTGACGAAAGTACAATCAGACTTGGATCAATTTGTTGCGCATAAGCAAGTAACTCTAATTTATTATGGCTAAATAATGCATTAATAGGTACTACCCCCATTTTCAGTAGCGCAAAAAATGTAATATAAAATTCAGCTATATTTGGCAATTGTACGATAGCAGTATCACCTCTCTTTATTCCCGCTAACATTAAATTTATGGCTAATGCAGATGATTGTTGATCAAGTTGATGATAACTAAATTTACGGTCACCACAGATAATTGCTATTGCTTCAGGTTGTCTCTGACATTGTTTATAAAGTATGTCAGTTAAGGGTTTACCAAGCCAATACCCCTTTTCACGATAATGTTCTGCTAATTCAACCGGCCAGGGTGTAAATTCAATAGACATGATTTTATTCCTTACAATAATATTCAATACCTTGAAAAATCGTCGATTACTGTTTATACCTATTTACTTTATCCTCAACCAGAAATATTTCTAACCCTATTTTGTGAGCTGCTTCTAAATAAATTCATTTCGTAACAAATCATACCTAGTGCAAGCGCTCAAAATACAAATTTAATTACCTAATATATTGCAAAATAAAATCATATTGCTAATAGTTAGTAACGTACAACCTTTAATCCAACAAGGGTAAATTATGTCATGCTTTCCTCCTGGATATTGGGAAAAATATCCGAACACCGCCACCGTAATCACAACATATACTTGCAATGCTGCTTGCAAAGAATGTTGTTTTGAATGTAACCCCTCGGTAAAAGCGCGTTTAAGCCTGGATGAAATTAAACAATTTATTGCACACTCAAAAGCTAATTTTCCAGGGCTAAAGTTAGTTGTTTTCAGTGGTGGGGAGTGTTTCCTGCTAGGTAAAGATCTGATTGAAGCCATTCGCTTTGCCTCAGATCACGGCTTATTAACTCGTTGCGTGACTAACGGTTATTGGGGAAAAAATAGAGAAAAGGCGCAAAAAATCGCCCAAGACTTAATAGATGCTGGCATCACAGAGATGAACATCAGTACAGGGAAAGATCACAGTGAATGGATTCCCCTTGACAGCGTAGTGACCGCGGCAGAAGCATTGGCCGAACAAAATATCACAACACTGATTACAGTAGAACAGGATACCTTTGATTCCGCCATTGCAACGCAAATCACCCAGAATCCTGTTATTAAGCGACTGAAAGAAAAAAACAAAATTAACTTACAGCGAAATACCTGGATGCCGTTCTATGACACCAGCGAAGAACGAAAAGATGTTCCAAACCGGGATCAGCAACTGGCAAAAGGGTGCGATCAAGTCTTTGAAAATATTGTACTGACACCACACGGTGAAATTTCCGCTTGCTGTGGGCTGACATTAGAGCATATCCCCGAAATGAAACTTGGCCGTTTGCAAGGAGGCGATGTATCTCAGATTTTTAAAGGTCAGGAAGAAGACTTTATGAAAGTCTGGTTAAGAACTGAGGGGCCATACAAGATCCTAAAAAAATATCGCCCACAGAATAGCAGCATTGATCTAGAAAAAATCGTTCATCCTTGCCAAGCTTGTGCTCATTTGCATAAAGACGAAAAGACACGCCGGAATCTGTTAGATAATTATCACAAAGAAATTATTCCGGTAATAAAGAAATTTAACGCTAAAGAACGGCTGGATCTCATCTACTACTCAGCAGAAAAAAATGCCATTAATTTAACTGAGGAATGAAAAATATATACCCTATGGATTTCAAGATGGATCGCGACGGCAAGGGAGCGAATCCTCGGGAGCATAGATAACGATGTGACCGGGGTGAGCGAGTGCAGCCAACAAAGAGGCAGCTTGAAAGATGACGGGTATAGTGGTAATCAAGGAAAGGAAATACTTTATTCTTCTTTAGGAATATTTTTACTTGTTATTTTGTGATCGGACTCTAAATAAGGGTATTTTGTCGCAAGACATATTTAGTCTAAACGCTCAAAATATAAATTTAATCAACTAATCTATTGCAAAATGTCACCATCCAGCTAATAGTTAGTACCGTCTAACCTTTAATCGAACAGAGGATAAATTATTCTACACCCTATGGATTTCAAGATGGATCGCGACGGCAAGGGAGTGAATCCAACAAAGAGGCAACTTGAAAGATGGCGGGTATATGTTTTCCCATTGAGTATTAGATGCCATACCCAAATACTGTTATGGTCATCACAATATATACTTACAATTAATATCGCAGGCAAGAAATATCAGTTAGATAATTATTTCATGAAATTATCTCAGTAATGAAGAAGCTTAGAGCCTATCTCAATAGGCGTAATTGTTGCAGGCCATTCTTATCAATGAACAGTGAACACGGACAGCGCGGAAAAACCGGAGCGTACACGTAGTACGTGAGGATTTTGAGCACTGCCCAGGTTCGCTCTTTATGGCAAAGAAGGGCAAATAAAATAGCCCTATTGGGATAGGCAGTTAATAAGGAAAGGTTATATATTATCTTATATAAAGCTCAATAAAAAAAGAATTCCGTTAACTTATAAAGGAACGAATTATGAAAAGACGTACATTTATTGGCGTGGCTGCCGGTGCAGCTATTGGCAGTGTCATACCCACCGTCAATGCTAGCACTGATAGCAACCGCCTGTTTGGCGTGCCACGTTCATTACTCTCTCCGGGGGAGGTTGAAGAAAATAAGCTAAGGCTGTCAATGTCAAACGCCAAACTCCCGGTTGAAGTTTGGGAAGAGATCATCACCTATAACCGATTCTGGGAAACCCTACAACAACAGCCCAATTTAGCATTAGAATATCGGGAATCACCGGAAAAAGTGCTGACTGAATTTGGCATAGACAAAGATATCGTGAGCCCCGGTTCCGCAGAGGAATTACTGCTATTCATCACTTATGACAAAGACTTAATGAATGCGGTAAAAACCAACGACTATGAAGCGCTCTTTTCCCACTTAAAAACCTATGGTTTAAACGAAAGGGGTTCAAGTCTGAGAAGTCGAATCAATCACCATCTCAATCAAGATGCCAGTCTTGTCGCACATTTTAAACAACACATCGAATCCTATCAGTTCCAAGATACAGACACTCCTCCTCTTATCCGGCTGAAGGAAATTCTGGAACCCTTAAACCGTGAAGATGATACCAGTATTGAGATTGCTCGCCTTGTGGTAGGGGCAAATGTCGTTGCTGCGGTTAACGTAGCTGTTGGCACCCGAGTTGTCGCAGCGGTGAACGCGGCTGCGGCAGTTAACGTAGCAGCTTACTTGAGCCTGGCGGTACAAGTAGCGGTTACTGTATGTATGGCAAATTATTTACCCAAAATTGATCATAGCGACCTTTCAACCGGCACGGCTTCTCTTCATCTTGCCAGACTCTATAACAACCAAGAAATGGTCGATACACTGGTCAAAGAAGCTGTCAGAAGAGAAATCACCGCTTGTCTGTTTGCGGCGCAAAAATGTGGTTATATCAATCTGCCCGCAACCCGCGAAGAACGCAAAGAAGTGATTCATCTCTTTACCGAATTATCTTTAGGAATGGCAGCAGCATGAATAATATCGTGGGATTAAATCCAGACTTCAAAGTCATATTAATGAATGTCGCGATGCTCGTCCTGATCGCTTTAGTTTTTCTGCCTGTACCATACTGGCTCAGTAACAGCAATCCCAATAAGCTGGCGGCAAGTATTGCGACAACGCTCTTTGTCATCATTACCTTATTTATAGGCTATCAACTGTTATCAAATAAAGCCGTGGTCAAGGAAGGAAAATTATTGATGAAGTCCGGGGTATATTCACACGAATGGGTTATTTCCTCATTACACCAGGAAGAAGGCGTTTCCTTGGAAGATTTTAGTCGAAGTAATGGTATACATATTATTCATTATTCGTCTGGATACTACCACAAGGGACAAAACAAATATTTTATTCTGCGTGTAAGTAAACGCCCTCTGATCTGCTTTAGCTCAGAAGATAATATTGGGTTATGCATAGATGAATCTATTTTTGAAAAAATAAAGGGCGAGTTACAAGGTAAAATATAGCGTGGAGCCGCAAAATAATGGAATATAGTGACAATTATTGGCCGTTGAATTATACACAGCTCCGTTTAGCTATTGCTAACACTGTTGCTGACGATAAGTCTGTCTTCAATGTCGGTGAATTCGTCAGTTTCAGTGATAATATTAGTTTGGCAAGATTGAAGCAGGCCATTATAACCATTCATCACTTCAATGATGGTTTTTCCTTACGTTACCGTATTGCTGAACACAATATTTTTCAGGAGAAGGGATCTACATCGGTCGAAGTTATACCAATAAAACTGTCAGAGCCAACAGTAGAACCAGCGGCAAAAGCGGATTTTGCAAAGAGAACAACTCAACCGCTAGCGCCTGAAAAGGGCGTGACGATAAGGCATTATCTTTACTTTAATGATGTTGGGTGCTATTTCTGGGGAATCATCGCTCACCATATTGCCACAGATTATTGGGGCATAGGTCAGTTAATTCATGATGTTTTGTCTTGCTATGAACAACAAACATTCCACCCAACATCAGCGGCTATTTTTACCTATCAGGCTTACCTTGACGAAGTTAAATATAAAGCAAACGTGCATTATGCCAACAACAAAGAGTATTGGAATAATTACCTCAACCAACTGCCCAAATTAGAGGATTATGCCCGTAAACGCCTATTTCCCTCAAAAGCAATTAAAGTAAGCCGGCCGCTCACCGCAAATAACGGTGGTTTTACCTTTAATGATAAATTAATGATGATACTGGCTCTATGTCTGCAAATGACCAAACGAGATCGCTTATCAACAAGTATCATCAACTTACCCTTCTCTAACCGACATGATAAAGGAGAGTACCGCTATTATCGCCCGGCAATGAACACCTTGCCTGTGATGGTTTCTTTGGCCCCGCAGGCAACAATAAAACAGATCCTCGTAGCAATGCAGTTGCAAATTAGTCTGCATAGCAAACATAGCCGTATTGATATAAATGATTTAAATGATGAAGCAATCAGTCGAGCAGATCAATTTACTGCCGCTCCCTATGTTAATCTGCTACATGAACTTGAACATGATCTTATGAAAGATAATCGCGCCATTCGCGGTTGTATGACTTCCGGCGCAGTCAATAATTATGGTATTAACATCCGGTTTTCTCCTGATGGGAAATCAGCATTAGTTGAATTGGATGTGGGAAGCCGCCTGTATAGTCATTTTGCCGCCCATACTCTAATCGACGATTATTTACGTATTTATAGTACGATTGCAGAAAATATTAATGAAACGGTTGAGACATATTGGGGGAAATATAAAGCAATTGAACCAATGGATAATATTATATCTAGCCTAGATAACCCAGAAAATATTGTCGTTAATCACCCTATCAAAGAGAATATTATTGGTCGAATAGCACAAATAGTTGCAGTATCGCCGGATAAAAAATCAGTCATTTATGGGGATCAAGCAGAAATAAACGTCGTGCATTGCCTTAATTACCGTGAACTTTACCGCAAATTATCCACTTTCAGTCAATTGCTATTATCCTGCCCACTACAAAACCGAAGGGTCGCCGTATTATTGCCCAGAGGGGTGGATTCCTTATTATCCATATTATCCATCCATACGGCGGGATTATGTTTTGTCCCAATCAATATGACATTTGGGCAAGAAGAGATAAATAATATATTAAGTAGCCTGAATATTTCTTTATTAATCACTGCTCGTCATTACCATGAAAAAGTAAACGATGTTAATAATACGCACATTCTCTTTATCGAAGATATAGAAACTCGCCCTTCCGAGATATTTCTGGGGCATGATATAAAACGTCCCGCAACTCAAGAAGACGAAGCCTATATCTTTTTCACATCAGGCACCACAGGTGTACCGAAAGCAGTACCGATAACGTTTAAGGGGCTTTATGCCTATTTGGCGGCAATGACAGAGCAGTATGATATTAAACAAGATGACGTTATTCTCAATTTCAGCACCCCCGTTTTCGATGCTTATATTGAAGAGGTGTTCGGATGTTTTTATCAAAGCGCCACATTAGCCATTGTCAATGATAATATGATCGTTGAACTGGAGACACTATTTTCATTTTGCCATGCACAATCGGTCACTATAGTTAATTTTCCTACCAATTATTGGCATCAAATTGTCTTTTTCCTACATTCAGCCATTAAAGAACTCGCACCTTCGATTAGAATGACAATTATCGGTGGCGATCTAGCAATGGATAAAGCCATTCATCATTGGTTGGAAAAAGTAGGATGCGGTATTTCCTTGATTAACTCTTATGGCCCAACAGAATGTTGCGTTGTGGCTAGCAGTCACAAAATAGATGATAAATTTCAACCCGGTAATATCATTGGTAAAGCGCTAGCAAATACCACTATCGTTATTCGCGAATATGGAACTGATAAGATAATTAATGGCAGTAGTGGAGAAATATGCATCCGTGGCGATTCTATCTGTACCGGATATATTAATGATAATCAGTCAACTTCACGTAAATTCTTACAGTTGAACGATGGAGAAATCTATTATTTAACCGGAGACCGTGGATTTTACGATGCCCAAGGTAATTTAAATTTCATTGGCCGTCTGGATAAAGAGCATAAAATTGACGGGAAACGTGTCGATCTGGATGAAATGCAAAAATTACTTACAGCGGCGATTAATATTGATGATATTCATTTAGCAATAAAAGAAAATGAAACGGGGTACCAATATATTAATATATTTATACCTGATAGATCATGCTCAATCACACGTCACGAAATCGTCTCATTTTTGCGTGGATGTTATCCAAAATTACAGGTACCTTTTATTGTCGAATTATCATCATCCAACAATTCTGTTACAATATCAGAGTTGAATAAAGAAGATAATATTTCGCAAATTAAAGACGAAAAACGAGAAATATTTTTCGCTTTATGGCGGGAAGTTTTTGGCGATAGCGATGGCATTGTTGATGAAGAGACTAATTTCTTTGACGCTGGCGGTACTTCGCTTAAAGCATTATTATTAATTAACAAGATCCAGCAACGTTTTAATTGTTCTATTCACCTGGAAGATTTCTATCACACCCCTAGATTAGGTTATCTATTACAATCTGTCATTCAACAAGGGCAAATACCAGTTTTAATCGATAAAAATAGCACTTGCCTGACAGAACAACACGACCAGTATTATTGGATCATCGATACTATCTCTAATCGTTCCGGCGCTCATAATATCCCACTATATTATCATCTGACCGGCGAGATTGATTTAAAGAAATTACGTTACGCTTTGCTGTATATCATGCAATATTTCCCTGCCCTCTGCCAAAGAGTCACCATAATAGATGGGCAACTCTCTTTAACCCTCTCACCCGTTATTGAAGAGAACCTGCCTTTCGAATATATCGATTTAACTTATGCTACCGGCATCAATATTGAAATTTCATTCCGCAAAATCTTAAATGATATGGCATTTAAACCGATGGAATTACAGGATAATCCACCGGTATATTTTAAGTTATTAAAAATAGCAGAACATAAGCACTACCTTTTATTAAATTTTCATCATGCATTTTGTGACGGGATGTCGATTGCTCATGTGTTGCAAAAATTATCTTCTGCTTACGCAGATAATGTACCAAAGATTGAAGCCGCGACGGAAACAAGCATTAATCTCATTAATCAGCGCATGTCAGACGAAACATTAAATTTTTGGACAGAAAAATTGTTCAACGTCCTTTCGGTTGCCGGACAAAATAATGATTCATCGGAAGCTCATCTTAGGGTCCGAGGCCGACGTTATTCAATGCCGTTGTCTCCACAATTAATTGCCGCACTATCCAGCACGCAGAAAAAATATGCGGTGACTCTAGAACATATTGTGATTGGCGCATTTCTGATGACCATTAACTCATTACTCAATAAAGATGAGATTATCATAGGTATTCCTTGTGCCAACCGCGTTCCTCCCATACCGTTTGACAGTGTTGGTAGCTTCGCAACCACACTACTGCTGCCCTACGTTACTGCGGAAACTTCGCTGATTAACGTATCCAGGTATGTCCGCGATTTTCTGGCAGACGCGAATACTCATTCCAATATCTCACTGGCCTATTTGAAACAACATCTCCATCACCACCACGGTATGCAATTGCCGGAAGTCACTTATTATTTTTCTTCTCAAATAGGGTTTGAAACCGGTTTATATCTTGGTGAAACCCGTTGTACCAAAGAAAAAATCAAGGGGCTCAAGCCTAAAGGAGATATCGCGCTCGAACTGATCAATTTGCCAACTGGGATAGGTCTGGAATGGCTCTACGATGATGATATTTTCTCTGAAGATATCATCAGCGACATGGGGCTGTTTTTGATTGATTTATTGGATTGCATAGGCACTCAGCATGACCTGATGCCTGGCGATACGGAACGATAACAAATGGTAAAATGGATGCTGATTGTGCTGGTCAAAAAAAAGAAATGGGTTGTTATCACTATCATCATGATCGCTTTTCTTGCCGTGGCTTATAACAACTTTAGCCAAAAAGAGACATCTACGGTGATGACAGAACAAATCATCACCGGAACGTTAGGTGATGTTATTACTACGGTAAATGCTGCCGGTGTTGTACAACCAACCCGTCAGGTCAATGTTGGTAGCCAAATCTCAGGCCAGTTAACCAAGTTATATGTTGAAGTCGGGGATATCGTTGAAGCAGGTAAGCGGGTCGCTAGCATTGATGATACTTTTTATCGTACTAAAGTTGAGGCAAGCCGAGCGCGACTAGAAAAATTGCGAGCCATGTTGCAGGAGGAACAATACACTTATCAGCTTCTGGTCATCACGGAAAAGCGCCAAAGAGAGCTTAACCTGCACTCCGCAACCAGCCAGCAACTACTGGATGAGGCTGCTTTTGGCGTCAAAAAAAGCCAAGCAAGAATTGAAAGCCTCAAAGCAGACATCAGGCAAAATGAACATATTTTGCATAGTGAAGAAGTCAGCCTCAGTTATACCCAAATCTATTCGCCGATTGCCGGCGTAGTGACTGCAATTCATGTTGACCCCGGGCAAACGCTAAATGTCAATCAACAGACACCGGTTCTCATGCAAATTGCCGACCTCAAAAATATGACTGTTTATGCAAAAGTTTCCGAAGCAGATATTAACCAAATCGTGACGGGGCAAAAAGCTTCCTTCAAGATCTATAGTACAAATCAGCATATATGGCACGGTAATGTTAAGAAGATTATGTATAAGCCCGATCTCATTAATAACGCTGTTTATTATACCGTGCTATTTGATGTACCTAATGATAATTTCCTGCTTAAACCCAGTATGAGTGCGGATGTCACTATTGTGACCCACGAAAGCACCGGCGTAGTGACCATACCCAGTGATATACTGAATAATAAGCGGCATCAACCTTTGAACGATAATCTAACTACCTATTTTTTACGTGAGATGAAAGATGGAAACATCGTAGTAAGAAAATTATTGATCGGTCATAACAATGGAAGACGTTCAGTCGTTGTCAGCGGATTGCAAAATAACGAGCAGATCGTTGTACTTTCCAAACAAGATAATCTTGGGAAGAGCCAAAATGATAACACTAAATAATATCTGCAAAACCTACGGTAATGAGAGTAAACAACATCTTGTCCTGAAAGATATTTGCTTAACCATAGACCAGAATGATTATGTTGCTATTCTTGGTCGCTCCGGTTCAGGGAAAAGTACCTTATTGAATATAATAGGGCTTTTGGATATCGCCAGTGCGGGAGAATATCTTATTAACGATCTCACGGTAACTCAGCAAAAGATTCACTCATTGGCGCTTTTACGGCGAAAATATTTTGGCTTTGTTTTTCAAAATTATAACCTGCTGGAAAACTACCGCATTGATGAAAATATCTTGATGCCCATGTACTACCTAAAAAGAAACTTCAATTATGACAGAGAACATTTCCGTTACTTAATCGATCGTCTCCAGCTTGACAATTTATTAGATAAATACCCGCGCCATCTATCAGGGGGAGAACAGCAACGCGTTGCTGTCGCTCGCGCTTTGATCAACAATCCAAAGTTTATTATTGCTGATGAACCTACCGGCGCGTTAGATACCACTAATGCGACCAACCTCATGCAACTTTTTACTGAATTACATCACAATGGATGCGGCATCATTCTAGTAACACATGACCAAGTTGTTGCCAAATATGCCAAACGCCGGCTATATCTGGACAGTGGTTCTTTGGTGGCTCAATGAGCATGAGTAAAATAACCTTAAAATTCAATGCTTATTTAACCGTTATCCTGTTCAACCTCAAAATGGCGGTACGCTCTCTTACCGCTCATAAAACACGAGTCTTCTTGACTCTATTATGCATTGCCATCGGGGTAGCTTCGATTGTGATCATGCAAGCAATTGGTACAGAAACTAAGCATCATATTGTTAAGATGGTTTCTTCAATGGGAAGTAATATCATTTCAGTAAAATACAAGGGACAAAAAAACGGCGCTTTCGATTCCCATAATAATTATCTGACGCAAGAGGATATAACGTCACTTTCAGGTAATCCGCATATCAGCCACAGCACTCTATTTTATACTGCGCCAGGAACAATAGTTTCGCCACAAGGTTCTGCTGATGCTCAATTGATTGGCGCTAATGCAGATATCGCGATTATCCGTAATCTGGTGATTGATCGCGGACGTTTTTACACACCACAAGACGATGCTGCCTTGGCAAATGTCGTGGTTTTGGGAGCATCTCTGGCCGAACGACTCTTTCCACAAAAAGAAACCGCATTTGAGCAGAGCATCAAGATCAACGACATCTCAATGCAAGTTATCGGTATCCTGACACAGAAAGGCGAAGGCATGGATGCAGGCGTCGATGATGCCGCATTTTTGCCAGGCAACAGCTATTTGGTACGGCTGTTCGGCCATACACCTCCTGGCGGTATGATGTTGAAAGCCAAAGATGCCTCTCATATTGAGCCGGTTAAATATGCTGTTGAACAACGGTTGTCACGGTTTAAACATCAACAAAGCTATGAGGTACGTAATACCACCGAGTTGTTGAAAACGTTGCATGAGACCCAGTCAAAAATTAATCTTTTCCTACTGTCAATATCATCAGTGACCCTCTTTGTTGCGGGCGTCAGTGTTATGAATACGATTTTAATCAGTGTTAAAGAACGTAGAAGAGAGATTGGTATACGGCTTGCTGTAGGGGCAAGTTATTCCGATATTTTTTACCAGTTTCTTACCGAAGCATTTTTAATTTCATTATTGGGAACATTATTAGGATTATTATGCTCATTTATCGGTTTCAGAATTTTATTACTATTTGATATTGCGGTTGGTTTCTCTTTCTACTCCTTTTTACTCGCATCCCTAGCAGCCTGCTTTATCACCGTAGTGTTTGGTGTATATCCATCACATCGCGCCGCCGCATCAGCGCCAATCGAAGGTATCAGAGAATTGTAACTTGTTTTGTTTCATAAAACTTTTTGGAGACACAATGAAAAATCAGCTTATCTATGAAATTTTACATCGAGAAATCAGAGCGCTTCACCCGGAAGCAGAAATAATACCGGAGGATGAAAATCTTTTTGATATCGGTTTCGATTCGATAAAAATGCTGATGCTGGTTGATCAGCTAAAATGTGCGGGGTATCCAGTCAACTTTGCAGATTTAGCGCGATGGCCGACAATTAACGATTGGGTCAAACTGCTCGCAAGAGATGAATAGCGCTTTCATTATTTCATGATGAATGGTGGATGATCCACGCAGACAGATCCGCAATGACCTGCTCCGGTATCTGACCTGGCTGCAAATAATCCTCTCCACCATCACATCCTGTTGTAGGCAATAAAATATGATTCAATCCAGAGTAGAGTTTGAACTCAGCCTGCCTATTATTTTGCAGTGCCGTTTTCCACATCGTGAAATCAACATTATGCAAAATCTGGAAATCCTGATCTCCCTGGGCAAAAAATAACGGCATTGCAGGCAAGCTGTTTAAGCAGTCAAATGCATGATAATTCTCAATCTGTTTGAGATAACTATCTGGCACTGACAAAAAGCGCTCAAGAGATACTGTATCTTGCTCTTTCCCACAGGGTAATTGGGATAAAATCACCCGGAGTAAATTACGGAAAGGCGCCGCCAACATCGCAATACCCGCAACATTTAAACCCGATTTTTGCTGTAAGTTCTTTGCAATTAATGGGCTGACATATCCGCCGAAACTGTGCCCAACCAGAAATACTGGCACATCGTGAAATTCAATATGTCCCATCAAACCGGCCAGAATATTACAAGCATCGTCAACAATTTCCGTATTGAGATCGACAACCTCAGGGTTCATATTTCTCTGCCGGATACGGTAATAACGTTTGTCAAAACGTACACTCGCAATTCCATATTGACTTAATTCATGTGCCAACATACGAAACAGTGGATTAGGCCCAACATCATAATCCATCGAATGCGGACCAGAACCCGCAAGCAATAATACAAGTGCTTTGGCATCATTATAGGGTGATGGCAAACATACCAAACCATCCGGGACATCTCTAAGACCAAACGTCTTTAACGTTTTTTCGATAAAAATACCCTGTTTTGCATACGCATCAGGTATTGGGCATCGAGATAACGAGAGAGAATTAATTTGCCGATCTTTAATCCCAATATAAAGATTAAACTTTCCATTAAGAGTATTTAGCCGCAGATGACAAGCACCTTGCTGCTGATAAATAATATCGATATCTGAGTTACACAAACTGTCTGCCAATACAGTTAAAGCCAAATCATCAGCCGCCATACGCAATGATTCATTCATTAATTCCCTGGCTGCTTCCCATTGCTCATTAAGCAATGTGGTTATTAATATCTGTATTTCACCTTCCAATGTGACAATTAAATTCTTAATAAGCATGTAATTACTCAACTTATTGCGGCCACAACCGTGATGTATGTACTGATGTATGTACCAAAGTTAAAATCCAGATAGTTCTGATAAACCAGTCGATAACGCCTGAGTGTCCAAATCACGTTCACTTACGAGCCTTAACCTGTTCTCTCCGAGCCGCAAAAATCGCTTTTACGTCGCTATGTTCAACACCATTACTCTCTTTTACAGATTGGCGTGCGATATCAACCTTTCCCTGAAGGAAAGCACGATATTTATGACGCTGGACATATTCACGCATCAGTTCACGGACAACTTGAGAAGCTGGGCGGTGTTCTGCTGCCGTAGCAGCCATAAAGTGATCACGCAGATCTGATTCAAGTTTCATAGTAAAAACAGCTTGTTTACCCATAGTCCCTCCTCGTTTGATATAAAAAAATATATACCATTTCATTATTGACATCCACTCCTACCGACTTAGCCAGGAGTGGATATCCAATGGATTATGCTATTTCTCTCCGCTGTTGAACGGTAACAATATGATCCGCTTTAGCGAGAAGATCGGCATTATGCGAGACAACAATCCACAAACCAGGCCAATGCTCAGGTAAAACAGTCCATAAACGACGGGCCGTATCCGTATCTAATGACGAATCGCAGTTATCAACAATATAAACGTCAGCGGGACGACATAACATCCGGGCCAATGCCAAACGTTGACGCTGGCCGCCAGATAATTGACCGGCACTGCCAGAGTTAATAACGGTATCGAGTCCTTCTGGCAATTCATATGAGCCGGGTGTCAAACCTACCGCCTCCAGCGCCCGTACCATGACATCATCATCGATATCCTTATCACCCAACGCGAGGTTTTGCCTTACGGTTCCACCAAAAAACCCCGCTTTCTGTCTGGCATATCCGATACGTGGATTCCGCCACCAGTTTTCATTGCCCAGAACCTCTCTGTTATTCCAAAGTACACTGCCGGAACTGGATTTTTCCAGACCAATAAGGTAACGCAAAAAGGTGGTTTTACCCGAACCAATATCACCGACAATGCCAATAACCTGATTAGCCGTTGCCTCAAACGAAACAGGGGGCTGAGTTTTCGAATAAGCTAGATGATTAACACTTAGCTTATGCAGGATTTCATCTCGCCCATATTCTTTGCTCTCTTTTTTATCTACTTTATTTGCCAGAAACTGTCTGATTCGGCCATAACACACATCTGCATTTTTGTAATAGGCAACCGACCGACCAAAGAAGAGTATCTGTTCACTGATCCAACCGATATAGGTCAAAAATAGTGCCAGATTCCCTACAGTAAAACTGCCATCAACGATCCGTTTACTCACTATCAATAAAACAGCCGACGTTCCAAGTATGACAATATTTTTGAACAGCCCAGAAAGAAGGTCAGTAAATACCTGATGTTTAGCTTGAATCGCCCGTCGATTGACAAATTTCTGCGACAACCGCTCAACCTGCCCCTCCATTTTGTTGCCAAGGCGCAGATCGCGTATACCCGTTAAGACATCAGTAATCTTACCGGCAATGTCCCCTTGCGATTGACGTTTACTCTTCTGTAAATTCCCTACCTTGCGTTTAAGTATCGCCCCGACCCAAAGACCCACAATCATAGGCATAAGAGCAAGTGTGGTTATTATGTCAGTGTTGATAAGCACAACTAATGCGATAATTAAAAGTAATGCGCGGTAAATAAAATCAGAGGTCCAACTTAGAAACTCCGCAATTTCATCACTATCATCACGAATACGGTTCAGAATATCGCCTTGAGAAAAAGTCTGTCTCTGATTACGGGAACAATGGCTTACTCCCCATAAAACCCGCTCTTTCAGGTAAGCACTGACTTTAAAGATTAACGTAAAATCAAAGGTTAACCCCAGGAACAAAAACAGTGATCGCAAGACCATTGTGGCAATTGCAGAGGCAAGCAACCACCAGACAACAGGGTTAGTTGGCTCATTCATCGCTCTATCGAGTAATTTACTGATTAAGTAACCAATCAATAGAGGAAAACCATGCATCAGTGTCCACACGAACATGGTAATGAAATAGAGCGGAGCAAACTTTTTTATCAGCTCAATCAAGGCTGGTAACATTTTAAGCTTAGTTGATACATTGGATATAGTCATACCATGAGTCCATGATTGCTCGTTAACGTTGCAATTTCGGCTTCGGGGACTCGCTGTTGAATCCGCCCATCATCGATAATGATAATTTCATCAACGACCGAAAGTGTGTGAAGGCGATGTGCGACCATCACGACAGTGCAATTGTGACTTAACTTTTCAAGCAATTTCAGCCAACTCTCTTCCGTTCGGGGATCAAGTTGAGAAGTTCCTTCATCAATAATAACCAACGAGCAATGCTGTAACATCACCCTGGCACCCGCTATCATTTGAATTTCTCCTGCTGATAGCATCAGACCATGAGTACCAACCTGTGTATCAAGGCCATCTGGCAGTGCCCTCACCCATTCAAGCGCATCTAATTCTTGAAGAACCTCCCAAATTTGATCATCAGATATTTCATTACTGAAAAGCGTTAAATTTTCCCGCAATGTTGTGGAAAACAGATGAGAACGTTGACTAAGAACAGCAATCTTTTTCGCAAACTCTTCCGGCTTAATCGTTGAGACATCGACATTGCCAATGGTCACTCTTCCTGAATCGGGTCGCGCAAATCCACACATCAAATTAAGAATGGTACTTTTTCCCGCCCCCGTTCTACCAATAATGCCAATTTTACTCCCCGGAGCGACGTAAAAATTAACGCCGTGCAAAACCTGCGTTTCTTCTCCGTTATAACTGAAATCAACATTATCGAAATGGATAGCGAGAGGACCATCAGGCAATAAATTATCCGATGATTTATCAGGGGCGCCTTCATTTAACATTTTTGCCGAAAGTGACAAAGCAGCAAATAATTTCTGTATCAGCTCTATTTCCGATGACATATCCTCCACCGGCTCCCGAAGTTTATCAACGTAGAGATAAACCATCGTTAATGTACCGATACTTAAGCTGTTCTCACCAAGTAATTGAAGCCCAAAACCAAAACCTATACCGAAACAGAGTGCAAAGAAGATCTGGGTAATTGGCCAAAAAGCCCGGCCGCCAATATAAGCACTGCGTTCAAATTTGAGCAATATTGACAACATCTTACGAAATGCAATGGCAGGCCAATGCGCCTGCGACAATGGCTGTAAATCATCCATTGCATGTAATGAATCACCGACAAAACCAAAGATTCGAGCTTTTTCATTTCGCGCAATTAGCCAACGACGAACAGAAAGTCTGGTTAACTGAATCAACACATACGCCACGAGTATGACGACGATTGCTATGGCAATACCAGCCTGAGGCATGACGCTGAATATAATGACCAATGTCCCTAGTGTCAGCGCTAAATTAGCAATGGCCTTAAAGCCTGCTTTAGAAATCGTTTTTCCTATAATATCAGCATTACCTTCGATATTTTCCAGCAATTCTCCCTGTGATCGCCGTTCTATTTCCAATACAGGTAAAACTGTCATCACATGGTGAAAGAGCTTATATCTAATGGTATCAGCAATACCCCAACCAGCTTTGGTGCTCATGTAACTGGTTACCAGACTACCGATAACACCAATCGACGCAATAAAAACATAAATGATTGCCAACATGATAAGTTGATCAACAGTCGTTCCTGATGTCGCCTTATCAACATAATTCCTGATAATATAAGGACCGCTTAGATCGCACGATAATGTAACGGTTAAGGCCAAAAACGCACATACAACTGTCCCCTTAAATGGTACGGCACTCTGTAGCAGTATCCGCCATACAGTTAAATTCTTTGACATGACACTTTTCATCTTTAGGTTATGGCACCTCATTCAAATTAGAGATGTTATTTGCAATATCAGTGTATGCAGCCAACATCAAAGTTATTAATAACAGATAGATCACAACAGCAAGATCTAGTTCACATTTAGTAAAATGCAATTATCGCAAAATACTCGCATTTATCACGATCTGATTGAAATGTTTATAAACGCTATCACAAGAAAATAGCCGAAAAATAAAATTGATATCTTATTCTACAATGTCAATACCTTTATTAGGTCATTTAACAACCTAATCGTCAGATACATTCTCAATATAAATAAACTAACTTATTCCAAACGATAAAAGGGCCTTTCGGCCCAAGTAATCGTTTGCGCAATTAGTCCAAAATAACACCGATACGACGCGCTACCTCTTCATACGCTTCAATCAGACCACCAAGACTTTGGCGGAAGCGATCTTTATCCATTTTGTTCAACGTCTCTTTGTCCCACAAACGGCTACCATCAGGAGAGAATTCATCCCCTAGAACTACCTGCCCTTTGAACAAACCAAATTCCAGTTTGAAATCAACCAAAATTAAACCCGCATCATCAAACAATTTGCTCAATACTTTATTGGCCTTGTAGCTCAATTCTTTCATTTCAGCCAGATGTTCTTTGCTAACCCAACCAAAAGTTTCACAATAAGATTCATTCACCATTGGATCGTGCTTAGCATCATTTTTCAGAAACAGATCGAACAGAGGTGGATTCAATACCAGACCTTCCTCAATACCAAGGCGTCTGACCAATGAACCCGCAGCCCGATTACGCACAACACATTCAACCGGCACCATATCCAGCTTTTTAACTAATACCTCAGTGTCCGATAACAGTCGTTCCATTTGCGTCGGAATCCCTGCTTCTGCCAATTTGCTCATAATGAAATGGTTAAATTTATTATTCACCATCCCCTTACGATCAAACTGTTCAATACGCTCGCCATCCAATGCTGATGTATCATTACGGAACTCCAACACTAACAAATCAGGATCATCCGTGGTGTACACCGTTTTTGCCTTTCCACGATACAACTCAGCTTTTTTTTGCATCTTATATACTCCAGAGATATTACTACTATACAAATACCAAAGATAAATAATAAAACAGATTGCTGACAAAATCCTGCCCAAAGGGCCGATTTTTTCTATATCGAAAAGAAATGATGTGGAGAGGATATTCTTCACACTGCGCTAGTTTGTTTTTTTATCCGAGATGTTAGAAATCAAAACTGGCTTTAAAAAACAACGCCCTATCAATAAGCTGGCCTGCATACGCAGGCCTCTTTTCAGTGGATCCCATGCAAAGCATTTTCTGTCTGGAGAGAAAGGGGCGAAAATTGACCCGCTCTCAGTTCTGTCAGCGCATAGAGGAGACGTCCCATCCTGCCATTACCATCAGTGAAACCGTGAAAACCGACGACAGCAGCAAAGAGCTGTTTCCCAATCTGGGGATCTTCCTTATCCAATGTCTCTAAATGATGTGCCAGCATTGCCGCGCCGCCTATACTGGAAGGAAGGCTCCCACCGCTAATGGCTGGACCACGATAATCACGCTCTATGTTTGGAACCAGTCTATGATGAAGCTCCTTAAGGACTTGGCTATCAGTGAGATCTTTTCCATTATGGGTATACTCCTTGAGTAGCGCGGTGAAGTTACTCCATTCGTTCCCCTTTGAACTGGATGCCTTAAGTATCCAGGCGGCAGCGCGGTCAACATTATCAGTTAGCTTATTTGGGTTATAAGACTCTTCAGAAAGAATTTCAGCATAAATGCCCTGATTAAGATCTTGGCCTCCTATTACTTCTTGATGATGTTGAGCTGCCAGCAAGTTCTTCTCTTCCATCATCAAAACTGGCTCAAGACTGGCAACAGCATTAGCAGCCGAAGGTTGCTTACGCAATTGTTCAAGACTGACAAACTCCTGCTTAGGGGCAACCAATTTGTTGGTCAATTGAGCTGTTGCCTGATGTCCCATCAGATCCTGTAATTTTTTACCGGTTTCTGTATTTTGTAGCAACTCTGACATAGTACGCTGTAGCAAAAGCGTATGTTCAGCCAACATGCCTTCTGTCATTTTATGTGTATCTACTGTTCTTAATTTCTCTAGTACTTGTTCTGGTGTCCGTAAGCTGCCATCCTTAAACAACATACGAGCATGGCTAACCGAATCTGTGCTCTGTAGACGCTGCTGTTGCGCCCCTTCGGTAGAAAAGAGGGTTTTAGTCACCTCTTTAGCCACTGAGGCACTACTGCCATGCAAGAAAAATTTACTTACCCCTTCAAAGAAACGGGCAAGTTGATTGCTTTTTGGATGCGTACGCAAAACCTGTTGCAGATCTGCATTAATATGGTATTCATGGCCGGCAATTTGCAATTTACCTTCGTTACGAACCTGCTCTTGTATTTGTGATGAGGCATGTTGTAATGCGGTAAGATTCTTAAATTCGATCATAAATCATTCTCCTGTCATAAGACGACGGCAAGGTATTTTTCTGTGATAGTGACGATGGAAATGTATTTGCCCAAGTAATAAATTCAGACAATTCATGTTCCAACTTATTGGCCGTTAGATGTAGCAAGGGTAATATTCTATACGCAACGACCCCAAGCTCTTGATGCCAACCAACACTAGGTAACTGATTATTTAATGGATTAAGTGCTATATTGAGCAAATAACGAAGAGTGTCAGCATCGGCTGAATCTGGAAGTACCATATCTATCTGGCCAATAATGACTAAATATTCTTCCTGGCGACGCAAAATAACAGGCATAGCATTATCAATGAGTAAGAAGCAATTTCCCTCTTCATCAAAAGAGAGTCCATTCATACCCAATTTGGCTGCCAGTTCGGTCATTAATATATTAGTAAGATAATCATTCATAGTGGAGAAAGTAAATCCAATCATTTCGATGATAGGATTTTAAGCTTTCAGCAATAGGATGGCTGTCATATCTAGTCTATCTTTTGTATATTGGTAACCAATATTAGGCTGTTGTATACCCGTTATCTTTCAAGTTGCCTCTTTGTTGGCTGCGCTCACTCACCCCGGTCACATCGTTATCTATGCTCCCAGGGATTCGCTCCCTTGCCGTCGCGATCCATCTTGAAATCCATAGGGATAGATAAATGCAAAATTGACAATCGAATCAAAGCGCTCACCAAACGGCCAGCGCTTTGTCAATAATCTGAGGGGCTTTTCACCCCTTTATTAAACCTATAATCCTGAGGTCTGGCTGAAAGCAGCCTTCAACGCTGCAACCAATTCATCATTTTGTGATTGGGTCAACGGCTTACCTTTATCACTAATAAACTGTAAGCTGCTCCGGTTATTCAAATCACCAACCTGTAATTTGTAATCACCTTCACTAATGGATGGTTCATTCACACCCATTGATTTCCAACTAGATGAACTGAGGCTTTTATAAGTTACAGTAATAGAGCCCGTTGAACGGCTGCGGCTACCCACTTTCATACCTACTTTTTCCAGTGCTGCCGGTAATCTATCCCAAACAATATTATATGGTGCCCGAACAATCATCTGAGGTAATCCAGATGTATCACCACCACTCTGTACGTCCAATGAACCTAGATTACGCGCCACAGAGTCATCGCTAATACGTTCACGCTGCTGGTTTACACCTTCAATTAATTCATTGAGCATCAGTGCGTTATAACGTTGGATTTCAAGAGGATCTGTTATCTGATGATCGCCTTGTCTCAACCCTTCATTAGTCACGGATAATTCAATCTGATAGCTCTGGCGTGCAACACTAATACGATGACGAGTCTGATATGGAACATTTTCATCTGCTCGCGGCCAATCGATCCAATCGGTTGTCAATGTCTGGCTAGCATCATCACGTTGGCTAACTTGGAAACCTTTTTTCAATAGCACATTGTTAATCTGTGACCACAGATGACTATTCTCAGGAGTGCTTTCAAGTAGCAACTTACTGCTCTTTACACTGTTTTCAGTACGGGAACCACTCAATAGGGCTAGTGCCTGAGATGGCGGGCGAATATCAAGCGCTTTCCCAACCTGCCCTTTAGAGGCTATTGCTGGAATATCATATTCACCATTCTGCAATGGCAATACCATACCCGCAGGAACTTTCAACGCCTTCCGGGGAGGTGTTTCAAGATATGTCTCATCATCATTGACTTGGCGTTTATAGCTCTGGTCGCTGGAACAAGCTGCCAATAACATGACAAGTGACATACCAGCAACCTTCATCACCTTCGATTTTTGCAACAATATTGCCATTAAAATTCCCTAAATTTTACAATAATCCGGCCATTTTCAAGGCTTTTTCAACTGAGACTTTTCCTGCATCCGTCAATGGCGTCATCGGCAGACGCACGGTGTCATCAGCAATCAAACCCAATTTATGACATCCCCATTTAACTGGAATCGGGTTAGGTTCAACAAATAGCTGACGGTGTAATTCCATCAGACGGTTATTTAACTTACGCGCCTCTGCAAACTGGCCGTTTAATGCCAATTCACAAAACTTAGCAACATCAGGCGCTGCAATGTTTGCAGTAACCGAAATAACCCCTTTGCCACCAAGCTGAATAAAATCCAACCCACTTGTATCATCACCACTCAATAAAATGAAACTATCATCATTAACCAATTCTTGGATTTGACTAACGCGATTTAAGTTCCCTGTAGCTTCTTTAATTGCGACAATATTTTTAATCTTCGCCAAACGCGCTACAGTTGATGGCAGCAGATCACACCCGGTACGAGAAGGCACATTATACAAAATTTGTGGTAAATCCGTATTTTCAGCAATCGTTTTGAAATGCTGATATAAACCTTCCTGCGACGGCTTATTATAATAAGGCGTTACCGTTAGGCAACCAACAACGCCACTGTTTTCAAAACGTTTCGTTAGGGATATTGCCTCAGCAGTCGCATTTGCACCTGTTCCGGCAATAACCGGAATACGCCCATCAGCCAATTCTACGGTTGTCAAAACAACATCACCGTGTTCATCATGACTTAATGTGGCAGATTCTCCGGTTGTCCCTACCGAGACTATCGCTGATGTCCCACTAGCAACATGGTAATCGATTAACTTTTTCAAACTGGCCTTATCAACCTGACCACTCGCATCCATTGGTGTTACCAGCGCAACAATGCTACCTGTAAATTCAAATCTCCCGCTAGACATTACATAACCCCCTATACAAACAAGAGTTCCATGGTACTTTTTAGTCATTCAGAAGGAAACTATTTAACACAGGATTTCAATGAATTTTGTTAATACCAGATAACCTCTGTTAAAAAGAAGTGATAACCAAAGTAATTTATTGAAATTCAATGATAGAGCATGGGAATACAATAGAACAACTTTGATGCAATTGACCTTGGCAGCATAGCCTTTTTATGTTTACCTTAACGAAACCACAGCAGAGAAGGAAAAGTGACTTTGCCACAATCAGAACAACATTTTCTCGTTATAACCGCTTTAGGTGCTGACCGTTCTGGTATCGTCAACACCATTACTCGTCTTGTGAGTGAGTGTGGTTGTAATATTGAAGACAGCCGATTAGCCATGTTTGGCGAGGAATTCACCTTCATTATGCTACTTTCCGGTAGTTGGAATGCTATCACAATGATTGAATCCTCACTGCCACAGAAAGGGGCCGAGCTCGATCTTCTTATCGTAATGAAACGCACAAAGTGCGATACCCACACAACATTTCCTTCCACGGTTTCCGTTAAAGTTGATGTTGATGATTCACCCGGTATTGTTGAGCAGTTTACCAATCTGTTTACTACACAGGATTTTAATATTGCTGAACTGGTATCAAAAACACATCCACCAGAAGGCGATACCCCTGCTCGGTTGCAGATCCAGATTACCGCCCACAGTCTGGAGGATGACGGCATAATTATTAAGCAGGCGTTTAATAAGCTATGTACAGATCTAAATGCACAAGGCAGTATTAGTATTCTTGAACCACTTTAGTTGAAAGATTAAACGGAGAATACGGGATGAACCCATTGAAAGCCGGTGATAAGGCCCCTCAGTTCAGCCTTCCTGACCAAGATGGAGAAACAATCAATTTATCTGATTTCGAAGGCCAGCGTGTTTTAGTCTATTTTTACCCTAAAGCAATGACTCCTGGTTGTACTGTACAAGCCTGTGGTCTGCGCGATGAAATGGATACATTAAAGGAATCAGGTGTTGAAGTGCTAGGCATTAGCACAGATAACCCAAGTAAATTGTCACGCTTTGTGGAGAAAGAAATGCTGAACTTCACATTGTTGTCCGACGAGGATCACCAAGTTGCTGAACAGTTTGGTGTCTGGGGCAAGAAACAATTTATGGGAAAAACCTACGATGGTATCCACCGTATCAGTTTCCTGATTGATACCAACGGTAATATTGAGCACGTTTTTGATAAATTTAAGACCAGTGATCACCACCAAATCGTGGTGGATTATCTGAAACTGCACCCTTAAATAGAAAATGACTCAAAATTTAATCACGCTCATTTAACAGCTCAAGATGCCAGGGGCAAGTACGGGAGGGATATCACCAACCCGTGCTTCCTCTAATAACGGGTACCCGCATCATTAAAAATAAATTTACTCTTTCATTTCATCGTCTTCTATTATAACTATATCTTCCGGCCAGGCTTGGATCACCGCTTTAATCAGCGTCGCCAGCGGAATAGCAAAAAATATGCCCCAAAATCCCCACAAACCACCAAAAGTAATCACAGAAAGAATGATTACCAACGGGTGCAAGTTTACGGCTTCAGAGAATAAAATCGGCACCAGCAAGTTACCATCCAGCCCCTGAACAACCAAATAGGCAATAATCAAAGTCCAGAAATCTGTTCCGACTCCCCATTGAAATAGCGCAACCAGTACAACAGGAATCGTGACAATCAACGCACCCACATAAGGAATTAACACTGACAGACCAACCAAAACAGAAAGCAGCAATGAATAATCCAATCCAAGAAATGCAAACACCGCGTAGGTACAAATACCGACGATCACCATCTCGGTGACTTTACCCCGAATATAGTTAGTGATTTGCTGGTTCATCTCGCGCCATACCTGCCCGGCCAAAATGCGGTTACGTGGCAGGACCCGTTGCAATGCTTGCAACATCTGGTTTTTATCTTTTAGCAAGAAAAAGGCCATCAGTGGCACAAGAATCAGATAGATAGCCAGCGTTAACAAACCAATCAGTGAAGCCACCGAAAATTTCACTACAGACTCTCCGGCAGTTGAAATCTTACTGCGCAAATTTTCGGCCATCATATCAATGATGCCAGCATCAACCAAAGCCGGATAACGGGCTGGTAATGTCTGGGCATATTCATTAAACCGATTAATCATATTGGGTATATCTGACAACAGATTAATTCCCTGCTGCCATACAGTTGGCGCCACAATCAAGATGACCAACAAACTAATACTGGAAAAAATAATCAGCACAATACAAACAGCCACTGTGCGCGAACATCCCAGTCTTTCAAGTTTAGCCGTTGGCCATTCCAACAAATAGGCAAGAACAATCGCCACCAGCAAAGGTGTCAAAATGCCATGTAAGAAATAAATAATGCAAAACCCTGCCAACAAGATGACAAATAACGCAATAACTTGCGGATCAGTAAACCGACGGCGATACCACTGTATAATCATATCCAGCATTGACCAGGCTCCTTGATAGCAATATTCATATTTCTATTTTTCTTAAAAATTGATTAATTTTAAGGTACCCTTGTTTATCATACACGCATTATCTAAAACGATGGTCAAATGAGAGCATTTTTGTTTTATGAAAATAATGTCTAATCAATCTCTGACAGCAATATTAATCAGTACATTGTTGCTAACAAGCTCCCCTGTTCTCAGCGCCTCCATTGAAGATTCATTGCCGGATATCGGTACCACGGCAGGTTCAATCCTGAGCATCAATCAGGAACTGGCAATGGGCGATTTCTACGTTCGCCAGATGCGTGACAATGCTCCGCTGATTTATGACCCATTATTGACACAATACATTAATGCCCTTGGACAAAGGTTAGTGGCTCATGCAGACTCAGTTAAAACGCCTTTCCATTTCTATCTGATTGATAACCCGAATATCAATGCTTATGCTTTCTTTGGCGGTAATGTAGTACTCCATGCTGCACTTTTTCGTTATAGCCGTAATGAAAGCGAGCTTGCCTCCGTAATGGCTCACGAAATTTCCCACGTTACTCAACGCCACCTGGCACGAATGATGGAAGATCAGCAACGTACAGCACCGCTAGCCTGGGCAGGTACGTTGGGTTCTATTCTTTTGCTAATGGCTAGCCCACAAGCAGGGATGGCAGCCCTCAGCGGCACTATTGCCGGTATACAACAAGGCATGATCAGTTTTACTCAATCCAATGAACAAGAAGCTGATCGTATTGGCATGCAGACATTACGCAAAGCTGGCTTTGATCCTCAAGGTATGCCAGATTTTATGCAAATCATGGTAGATCAAACCCGTTACAGTTCTAAGCCACCAGAAATGTTACTCACTCACCCGTTACCTGACAGCCGCCTTGCTGATGCACGTAACCGCGCTAATCAATACCCGGCCCAGAACATTCCACAATCTCAAGATTTTCTGTTCGCCAGAGTTCGTGTTATGGGCATGTACACCACCGAGCAACGCGGCTATCTTGAGCAAATTTTAGAAAATTATCGAAGAGGCACAGCTAAAGAGCAACTTGCCGCCGCTTATGGCCGGGCAATCTTGCTTTCTCAAGATAAAAAATACACTGAGGCACGGGCTATTCTGGAACCACTGTTAGCAAAACAACCGGATAATGTCTGGTTCATTGACACAATAACTGATATCGACATTGAACAGAACCGAATTGCTCAGGCTATCACCCGGTTACAGAACGCTTTGCAGAAACAAAAGGACAATTTGGTATTGCAAATCAATCTCGCTAATGCACTTATTCACGCAAAACAATATCAACAGGCTTTAAAACTGCTTCATCGCTATACCTTCAATAATCCAGATGATCCCAACGGTTGGCACCTGATAGCCGAAGCTGCCGCCAAACAAGGAAAACGCCATGAAGAATTATCAGCACATGCTGAAGAAATGGCACTTCGCGGTCAGTTTGACAATGCCATCAAATACCTCAGTAGTGCCAGCGCACTCGTAAAATTAGGCAGCTACGATCAAGCACGTTATGATGCTCGTATCGATCAATTACGCCAGCTACAACAGCGTTACAGTCAATACAAACGTTAAGGAATTCTCATGCAACAGGTGACGATTTATCATAATCCCCGCTGCTCCAAAAGCCGTGAAACTTTGGCTCTTATTGAAGAACGGGGAATTAAACCACAGATTATTCTCTATCTGGAGGCTCCTCTCGCTGTAGAGCAATTATCTATTCTGCTAGAACAGCTTGGTTTTCATGATGCACGCCAATTGATGAGAACGAAAGAAGAGCTATACAAAGAGTTGAATCTGGCTGATGAAAAACTCAGTCAGCATGATTTACTAAAAGCGATGATTGCCAATCCTAAACTGATTGAACGCCCGATCGTAGTTTGCGGTGATAAAGCTAGGCTTGGGCGCCCACCGGAAAAAGTAAAAGAACTTCTTGATTGATAAGAATATACCCAATGGATTTCAAGATGGATCGCGACGGCAAGGGAGCGAATCCCCGGGAGCATAGATAACGATGTGACCGGGGTGAGTGAGTGCAGCCAACAAAGAGGCAACTTGAAAGATAACGGGTATAGATGTGATGATGGTGACACCACCATCATCTTCAAAGGTACAAAATATCCTTCACAAATGGAATCGTCAGCTTGCGCTGGGCCACTATCGAAGCGTGATCTAACTGATTCAATGCCATAAACAAAGTCCGCATTTCTCTGTCTAATCTTTTCAGTAAAAAGCGCCCTACATCTTCTGGCAATTCAAAGCCGCGTAACTTCGCTCGCAATTGCAAGGCTTGTAATTTCTCATCATCAGAAAGCGGTTGTAATTTATAAATTTGCCCCCAATCCAGACGAGAAGCCAAATCAGGTAACTTAAGATTAATCTGGCGAGGTGGGCGATCGCCGCTAATAAGCAAACATGTGCGACCGATCTCTAGAATACGATTATAAAGATTGAAGATTGCCATTTCCCACTCTTCATCACCAGCAATACTCTCAATATTATCAATACAAACCAGTGATAAGTGTTCCATGCCATCAAGCACTTCAGGGATAAAATAAGCACGTTTATCCAGCGGAACATAACCCACAGCTTCATCTTTCAGGGACAATTCAGCACAGGCGGCATGCAACAAATGACTTCGGCCCCCACTGTCACGGGACCAAAAATAAATATAGCTGCCATGCGGCTGATTAATGGCCAATTTGATTGCAGCTAACAAGGTGGCATTTTCCCCCGGAAAGAAACTGGCAAAAGTTTCATCATCGGGAAGATACAAAGGTAACGAAAGCTGCGATGGCGTGTTCAGAAGCACCTCAAACAGAGCTGGTAATAAACGCCAACAAGTTTATCACAGAAAATAGTTGTAAATGAACTGTATAGGTAAATAATAAAAAAACTATTTTTAGGATTCAATAGGTTAAACCCTTTTCAGGCTCATACGCGCATAATATTTCGTCATAACACAGAATGGACCGCAAATTCCTATAAAATATTCCGCATGTAAGAACAGGAAAAATTTAAGTTTTCAGTCCTATGTTATTTAAGAATTATGTTATTCAAGAGCTATATTATTCAAGAAAAAGCCATCAGATAGTGAGTTTTATTCATTCTTAGCAGAGATCAATGTAATAGCTCTTTACTGATAACAAAAAGGCGATGGTAGTGATAATCCTTATCATGACCCCAGCAATAATTAGCCCAAGTTACATAAAAGTCATCCCATGAGGTCATCAGGTTTAGTGGACGCTCTTCTTTGGTGCCATCAGAAACATATACGTGATACTCATTAATGCTGATAGCCCAAGCAATCATACGTTCCCAAAACCTACGTCCATCTAGCGTTTGCTCACTGTCAGATACAATAATGGAATATCGTTCAAGGAAAAACTTAAAAAACTCTTGTGGCAAGCCTCTCACTGCTCCGTCATGTTGAGGAAGGACTGTACGCCGCACAAGTATCTGTGTGCATGTTTTTTTTGATGGAACAATATGTTCCATAAATTCGAGCTTTACCGCATAAACCGTCTCCGGCATATCTACATCAGTCACCAATCTATATTGATTGCCAGAAACAGATGTCAGTAAACGGTAACCATATGGAGTAACCAATCCAGGCAACGAAAAGTCTTTCACCCCGCGTTCAATGAAAGCCTGAGTGTGTTCTACATTTTTCTCTGTCATGTTAAGTTTGATATCGAAATCTGCTTCTGGGATTAATACTGGCATTTTTTCTTTCACTTTATAATCATTCATCATTTCCTCCAGCGGTTGTCGGAGCACTTCTGACAAAAAACCGAAACCTTTAATTCCATAACTAAAATTTTCACACTAATACCCTATGGATTTCAAGATGCATCGCGGCGGCAAGGGAGCGAATCCCCGGGAGCATAGATAACTATGTGACCGGGGTGAGTGAGTGCAGCCAACAAAGAGGCAACTTGAAAGATGACGGGTATATACAATACAAACGAAGATCACATCCCATCCCTATTCCTTAAACTATTCTTGATTAATATGCGAACAAAATCGCAACATATTTAACATAAGTTGCTAGTCTTAATAAAAAGTGAAAGTTCTCAGCAACCACTTATCCCATAAGAAACGATATAACAAACTGGAGATTGAACAATGAAAAAAATCCTATTGTGTTGTGCGGCCGGTATGTCCACCAGCATGCTGGTACAACGCATGCAGGCAGAAGTGATAAAACGGGCATTGGACATTGAGATCAAGGCTGTTCCCACGGTTGAATTAGAACACATGATAGCCGACGCTGACGTTGTTTTACTCGGCCCACAGGTGAGGTATCAATTAGCCCATTTTTCCGCTATCGCCAAACCACTTGGTAAACCAATAGACGTTATTGACATGATGGATTATGGCACTCTTCGTGGTGATAAGGTTCTCGATAAGGCATTAAGCCTGTTGGAATAAGCAATTTCATCATCACGCGGAGTACCCTCATGAGTCTCTATACCTCTTTTATGCGTGTTTTAGAAAACCACATTATCCCATTTGCCGGGCGAATCGGTAACCAGCGGCATATTACAGCAATGCGTGACGGCTTTATCTCAGCCATGCCATTTTTGATCATCGGCAGCATAATGTTAATTGTGGCAAACCCACCCTTCGATTTACAGACTGCATCCTCATTCGGCCAAGCTTGGTTGTCCTTTGCCAAAACTCACTGGGACACCATCACAATGCCTTACTTTATGACGATGGGATTAATGAGTGTCTTTGTTTCGGTCGGTACCGCCTACAGTTTAGCTAAATCCTACGGTCTGGACGGGTTAACTTCGGCTTTACTGTCACTAATGGCGTTTTTGCTAGCAGCAGCACCACAAATAGAAAACAAAATAGCACTCGATTTCCTTGGTGGCACAGGTGTATTTACCGCATTAATTTGCGCTATCTGGTCAGTTGAATTAACGCGTTTACTAAAAAAATATAACATCACCATTCGAATGCCAACACAAGTGCCACCAGCAATCGCCCGTTCTTTTGAACTTCTGTACCCAGTTATAGGTATCTTGCTGACAGTTTATCCCGTCAGCTTGCTATTACAGAGTGAATTCAATCTACTTATTCCCGCAGCCATAATGCAGATGTTCCACCCACTCATTTCTGTCGGTGATACTCTGCCTGCCATTATATTGGCACTACTCATTTCTAACCTACTGTGGTTTGCCGGTATTCATGGCGCTAATATTGTCACTGGCTTGATGGCCCCTATTTTTATGGCAAATATTGCTGCCAATGCAACATTAATGGCTCAAGGTACTGCTACAACACACATTTTTACTGACCCTTACTGGTCGTTTTATATCTGTATTGGTGGCTCTGGTTCTACACTGGTTCTGGCGATTCTTTATCTGCGCAGCCGTTCTATACATTTGCGTACTATCGGAAAACTGAGCGTGGTTCCGTCCATATTCAATATTAACGAACCACTACTGTTTGGCTCACCGATTGTGATGAATCCAACCTTATTCATTCCATTACTGGTTGTGCCATTGGTCAATGCAGTATTGTCCTACAGCGCCCTGCATCTTGACCTGGTGCATAAAATGGTCGCCATTTCGCCCTGGACTACACCGGCGCCATTCGGCGCAATGATTTCCGCCGCCTGGGATTATCGTGCGGCAGTGCTAGTGATCATACTCACGATAATCGACCTCTTTATCTGGTATCCCTTCTTCAAAATTTATGAAAAACAGTTGGTCAACGAAGAAGATAAACAGCGAGAAAACACAGCATCCACTGGTGTAGAAACTCAATCCCAACCCTAATTTTCGGAGGCTTTACACATGGATTTAGAAAAAACGATTGATTTAGAAAAAACGATTGTAGAACTGCTGGTTCATGCTGGAAGCGCACGCAGTCATGCACTAATGGCATTACAACATGCCAGAAACGGTGACTTTCAAACAGCACAAACACTGATGGCAGAATCCCAGCAGGCAATCAAAGAAGCACACACGATTCAAACTACCCTCATCGGATTGGATGAAGGCTGCGGTAAATTACCTGTCAATCTCATCACCGTCCATGCGCAAGATCATTTAATGAACGCAATGGTTATTCAAGATCTTGCCAGCGATATGATTGAACTCTATCGCCGAATACCATCGCAAGAGGAAAAGATATGAAACGAATCAAAATAGCCGTTATTGGTGGCGGTAGCAGCTACACACCTGAATTAGTCGAAGGGCTTATTCAACACCAAAAAAACATTCCATTATCTGAACTGGCATTGGTTGACATTGACAGTGGAAAACAGAAAGTAGAAATTATCGCCGCGCTTACTCGCCGTATGTTAGCTCGTCACGGCATGGAACACGTTATTGTCAGCATCCATTTCACACCCGATAACGCCATTCGCGGCGCCAATTTTATTTTAACTCAACTGCGTGTCGGCCAGCTTCCGGCTCGCGCCGCGGACGAGCGTCTGGGGCTAAAATATGGCTTGATCGGTCAGGAAACTACCGGCGTAGGCGGCTTTGCCAAAGCATTACGTACCATCCCCGTTTTGCTGGATATTGCCCATAAAGTTGAAAAACTTGCACCAGACGCGTGGATTATTAACTTCACCAATCCAGCCGGGATCGTTACCGAAGCGATTTCCCGCTATAGCAAAGCAAAAATTATCGGCCTATGTAATGTCCCGGTCACAATGCATCACATGATAGCTAATATGCTACAACGCCCTTATCAGGATGTGCAGTTACGCTTTGCCGGGCTGAATCATATGGTCTGGGTACATCAAGTACTGGTTGCAGGTCAGGATAAAACTCAACAGGTACTTGATATGCTATGCAATGGTGCAGTCTTAACCATGAATAATATTCAAGAGGCGCCCTGGCCTCCACCACTGCTCAAGGCTCTAGGCGCGATACCCTGCCCTTATCACCGCTACTTCTACCAAGCCCGCAATATGTTACAGGAAGAGCGCGAGGCTGCATTCGAACAAGGCACACGAGCAGAACAAGTCATGAAAGTAGAACAGGAACTATTTGAACTGTATGCTGATCCAGAACTCGATCACAAGCCAGAACAACTCAGTTTCCGCGGTGGTGCATTCTATTCTGAGGTTGCACTGGATCTGATTTGCGCCATTCATAACAATCTCGATAGCCAATTGGTCGTCAATACCACAAACCACGGTGCTATTCGAGGTTTACCGGACGATGCTGTCATTGAAACCAACTGTATTATTAATGCAGAAGGCGCCCACCCGCTGACGTTCGGCCGCCTGCCTGACAGTATGTATGCTCTGACACAACAGATAAAAACCTATGAACGCTTAACGATCAAAGCAGCGATTCATGGCGATCGCAATGCTGCACTGTTGGCACTGATCACCAACCCACTGGTTGCCGATATAGACATTGCTTCACCACTATTGGATGACATATTAACGATAAACCGTGATTATCTGCCGCAATTCCAATGAATAAGCGGTACCTGATGAGTTAATTTGAAATCAGAACAAGCATAAAATTAAAGCGATATCTGCTATTTCTGACTAATAGATATCGCTAACTAACTTTGTAACCTCGGTGGCGAACATTTACTTTCCTGCCTCCCTTACGAATAAAATAATGACCATCATCCCCGCCTCTTCATAATGAAAACGACTCAAAGCGGGGAAATCAGCCCAAGTTTATTACCCCATTATTTACCGTGCTTAACAGATTCAACGGAAGATTCAATATATCGTTCTTCGGGACGGAAAACCGTGACCAGACGGAAAATCAAACTCATACCGATACCTACGATCGTTGCCAGCGCCATGCCTTTAAGTTCAGCAACACCGATATTAATTTTCGCCCCACTGACGCCAATGATAAGAATCACGGAAGTCAGGATAAGATTTTGTGCTTTGTTGTAATCTACTTTTGAATCAATCAGCACTCGAATACCTGACGCGCCAATAACGCCATAAAGCAACAGCGAGACACCTCCCATGACCGGAATCGGCACGGCCTGAATTGCTGCCGCCAATTTACCGACGCAGGAGAGCAAAATCGCCAGCACCGCAGCACCACCAATAACCCAGGTACTGTAAACTTTGGTAATTGCCATGACACCAATATTCTCGCCATAAGTTGTATTTGGCGTTGAACCAAAGAAACCGGAAATCACGGTTGAAAAACCATTTGCAAACATAGAACGGTGCAAACCCGGCTCTTTTAGCAAATCTTTCTTCACAATATTCGCCGTTACAACTAAATGACCAACATGTTCAGCTATGACAACCAGCGCCGCAGGCAAGATAGTCATAATAGCGAACCATTCAAAACGTGGTGTATAAAAAGTTGGCAATGCAAACCACGGCGCTTCACGTACCGGCGTCAGATCAACTACGCCCATCAGGAACGCCAACGCATAACCTACCAATACGCCAATAAGAATCGGGATGATAGCCAAGAATCCACGGAACATAACTGAACCAAGAACGGTTACCGCCAGTGTTACCAGAGAAATGGTCAATGTTGTTGAATCAACATCGGCACCTTCCGCCGGACGCAAACCTGCCATATCAGCCGCAACACCGGCAAAGCACCGCAGCACCACCAATAACCCAGGTACTGTAAACTTTGGTAATTGCCATGACACCAATATTCTCGCCATAAGTTGTATTTGGCGTTGAACCAAAGAAACCGGAAATCACGGTTGAAAAACCATTTGCAAACATAGAACGGTGCAAACCCGGCTCTTTTAGCAAATCTTTCTTCACAATATTCGCCGTTACAACTAAATGACCAACATGTTCAGCTATGACAACCAGCGCCGCAGGCAAGATAGTCATAATAGCGAACCATTCAAAACGTGGTGTATAAAAAGTTGGCAATGCAAACCACGGCGCTTCACGTACCGGCGTCAGATCAACTACGCCCATCAGGAACGCCAACGCATAACCTACCAATACGCCAATAAGAATCGGGATGATAGCCAAGAATCCACGGAACATAACTGAACCAAGAACGGTTACCGCCAGTGTTACCAGAGAAATGGTCAATGTTGTTGAATCAACATCGGCACCTTCCGCCGGACGCAAACCTGCCATATCAGCCGCAACACCGGCAAAGCACCGCAGCACCACCAATAACCCAGGTACTGTAAACTTTGGTAATTGCCATGACACCAATATTCTCGCCATAAGTTGTATTTGGCGTTGAACCAAAGAAACCGGAANACCAGCGCCGCAGGCAAGATAGTCATAATAGCGAACCATTCAAAACGTGGTGTATAAAAAGTTGGCAATGCAAACCACGGCGCTTCACGTACCGGCGTCAGATCAACTACGCCCATCAGGAACGCCAACGCATAACCTACCAATACGCCAATAAGAATCGGGATGATAGCCAAGAATCCACGGAACATAACTGAACCAAGAACGGTTACCGCCAGTGTTACCAGAGAAATGGTCAATGTTGTTGAATCAACATCGGCACCTTCCGCCGGACGCAAACCTGCCATATCAGCCGCAACACCGGCAAGTTCCAGACCGATAACAGCAACAATCGCCCCCATTGCCGCAGGTGGAAACAGCGCATTAATCCAACTTCGCCCTGCCACCTTAACAATCAGTGAAACCAGACAAAACAGCACGCCACATATAATAAAACCACCCAAAGCTAATTCATATCCCAGAGGCAACAACAATAAGACCGGTGAAATAAAAGCAAAGCTCGATCCCAAATACGCCGGAACCTTTCCTTTGCAAATCACCAGATACAACAATGTACCGATACCATTAAATAGCAGAACTGTCGCTGGGTTGATTTTAAACAAAATCGGCACCAATACCGTCGCACCAAACATAGCAAAAAGATGCTGGAAGCTGAGTGGAATGGTCTGTAAAAAAGGAGGCCGCTCATCTACCCCAATAATGCGACGGGTCATCTTATTTATCCTCTTAATATTATCGCGTCAGAACCAAAAAAAAGCCGACTCAAAAGTCGGCTAACTTATTATTTCGTACCAAATATTTTATCGCCTGCATCCCCCAAGCCAGGAACAATGTATCCCTGTTCATTGAGTCTCTCATCAATAGAAGCTGTATACAGTTCCACATCAGGATGGGCTTTTTCCAACGCGGCAATACCTTCAGGAGCAGCCACCAAAACTAGCACTTTAATCGACTGGCAGCCTGCTTTTTTCAGTAAATCGATAGTTGCAATCATGGAACCACCGGTTGCCAACATGGGGTCAACCACCAGCGCCATACGTTCATTAATATTGGAAGCCAATTTCTGAAAATAAGGGACAGGTTCTAAGGTTTCTTCATTACGATAAACCCCTACGACGCTGATCCGGGCACTAGGAACATTCTCCAATACACCATCCATCATCCCCAATCCCGCACGCAGAATAGGTACGACGGTTATTTTTTTACCTTTAATCTGCTCAACTGCTACTGGGCCACACCAGCCATCAATAGCGACTTTTTCTGTTTCTAAATCAGAAGTTGCTTCATAAGTCAGAAGGCTTCCAATTTCTGCGGCCAGTTCACGGAAGCGTTTGGTGCTGATATCATGCGCTCGCATCAGGCCGAGTTTATGTTTAACAAGTGGGTGATTCACCTCAACGATCTTCATGGACCTCTCCTACTGTATGTCATGTCGCCAGCAGACAAAAAAACGGCGAGATTATACCGTCTTTTACCCATAACACCACCACCAATCCGTTGATTTTCATTAAACATAGCCCTAATTGCCGCGAACTGAGATCCTAAACAAGAGTCTCGCAAACGTTTGCTTAGACTGTTAGAATTGTTACTATTCTGTCTTAATTTATCAAACGCAACCGCCTTGGGGGCTTCGAGTGACCAACAAAACCTCTCTCAGTTATAAAGATGCCGGTGTCGATATCGACGCCGGTAATGCCTTAGTCAACCGTATTAAAGGTGTTGTAAAACAGACCCGTCGCCCAGAAGTTATGGGCGGTTTAGGTGGGTTTGGCGCTTTATGTGCATTACCACAAAAATACCGTGAGCCAATTCTGGTTTCTGGTACTGATGGTGTCGGCACCAAGTTGCGTCTGGCAATGGATCTCAAACGCCATGACACTATTGGCATTGACTTAGTTGCAATGTGTGTCAATGACCTGGTTGTTCAAGGTGCGGAACCCCTGTTTTTCCTTGATTACTATGCAACCGGGAAACTGGATGTTGATACGGCTGCCAGCGTTATCAGCGGTATCGCAGAAGGCTGTCAATTATCCGGCTGTGCTCTGGTTGGTGGTGAAACCGCAGAAATGCCGGGGATGTACCACGGTGAAGATTATGATGTTGCCGGCTTCTGCGTTGGCGTGGTTGAAAAATCAGAAATTATCGATGGCAGTAAAGTTCAGGCGGGTGATGCCTTGATTGCCCTCGCCGCCAGTGGCCCTCACTCAAACGGCTATTCTCTGATACGTAAAATTCTGGCCGTCAACAACACCGATCCAGAAGCAACAGAGCTTGAAGGTAAATCATTGGCAGATCACCTACTCGCCCCGACAAAAATTTATGTGAAATCCCTTTTATCCTTGATTGAACAGGTTGATATTCACGCTATTGCTCATCTAACCGGTGGCGGTTTCTGGGAGAATATTCCGCGTGTTCTGCCTGAAAATACCCAAGCACAGATTAACGAATCCAGTTGGCAATGGCCGGCCATATTTAACTGGCTGCAACAGACAGGCAATGTCAGCCGTCATGAAATGTACCGTACATTCAACTGTGGTGTTGGAATGGTGATTGCATTACCACCAACAGCCGTTGAACACGCGATTGAATTACTCACTACGGCCGGTGAAAAAGCCTGGCAAATCGGCACTATCGCGACACTGAAAGAGGGTGAACAACAGGTCGTCATTAAATGAAAAATATCGTTGTACTCATCTCTGGCAGTGGCAGTAATCTCCAGGCGGTGATTGACGCCTGCCAGCAGAACAGAATCAATGGGCAGGTTTGCGCGGTATTGAGTAATAGCGCAAACGCTTACGGTCTGTTACGCGCTCAACAGGCGGATATTCCCACCCATGTTATTAGCCCGAAAAACTATGCAGATCGTCAGGCTTATGATGAAGCGCTAAAACACGTGATTGATCAGTATCAACCAGATTTGCTGGTCCTCGCGGGTTATATGCGTATTCTGACGCCAGACTTTGTTCAGCACTATCTTGGCCGCCTGTTAAATATTCATCCTTCTCTGTTACCCAAATATCCTGGTCTGCATACTCACCGCAAAGCGATAGCGAATGGAGATACAGAACACGGCACTTCCGTCCATTTTGTGACAGAAGAGTTGGATGGCGGCCCGGTGATCTTGCAAGCTAAAGTTCCTATTTTTGCCGATGATCAGGAAAATGAGGTTGTTAAACGGGTTCAGACTCAGGAACACAACATCTATCCATTAGTTATCAACTGGTTTATCGAAGGGCGCCTAAGTATGGTTAATGGCAAAGCGTATCTGGATGGAAAGATCCTCCCTCCAGAAGGCTATGCCGCAGAATAATCTATTTAAACCCTATGGATTTCAAGATGGATCGCGACGGCAAGGGAGTGAATCCCCGGGAGCATAGGCAACTATGTGACCGGGGTGAGCGAGTGCAGCCAACAAAGAGGCAACTTGAAAGATAACGGGTATATTAACGGCTAATTACAGTGCTGTGGTAACATACCCGGCACTGCGAACTATATTAATTATGTTCCTTTTTTATTAAAAACATAACATTGAGGTGTCAAATGTCTGGTGGTTCTCATACTCCACCTGTTAGGTTACGTCCCCTTGAGCGGGAAGATCTGCCTTTTATCCATCAATTAGATAACAATGCTAGCGTCATGCGTTACTGGTTCGAAGAACCTTATGAAGCTTTCGTTGAACTGAGCGATCTCTATGACAAACATATTCACGATCAGAGCGAGCGCCGGTTTATTATCGCAAGTTCTGACGCCAAAGTTGGTTTGGTTGAATTAGTCGAAATCGACTATATCCACCGCCGGTCAGAATTTCAGATTATTATCGATCCCGCCTATCAGGGCCAAGGCCATGCAACCAAAGCGGCAAAACTGGCAATGGAATATGCATTTTCCGTACTTAATCTGTATAAACTCTACCTGATTGTTGATAAAGAGAATGTCAAGGCCATTCACATCTATAATAAACTAGGTTTCTATACTGAGGGCGAATTAATAGACGAATTCTTTATTAATGGCAGTTACCGCACCGCCATTCGCATGTGCGTTTTCCAACATCAATATTTTGCATCTAAGGAAGATGAAAAAATGAGTCAGCAGATACTGACGATAAGATAGCGACAAACGACGCCCCGTCGTATTCAAAGTTTCAATACTTTTACCTCAACACCTGGAGTAACCATGTCCCAAGACAGGCTCTATACCGAGAAAGAACTGAGTTGGTTATCATTCAACGAACGTGTGCTTCAAGAAGCAGCGGATAAGAGCAATCCATTAATAGAACGGATGCGGTTTCTTGGTATTTACTCCAATAATCTGGATGAATTTTACAAAGTCCGTTTTGCTGATGTGAAACGGCGAATATTAATCAATGAAGAACGAGGATCGGCCACCAGCGCTCGAAATGTATTGAAAAAAATTCAAGCTAAAGTGGCTAAAACCGATCAAGAATTTGATGTGCTCTATAATGAATTGCTACTAGAAATAGCTCGCAATCAAATTTTTCTCATCAATGAACGACAAATTTCACCAAATCAACAAATCTGGTTACGTCAATATTTTCGTCAACATCTGCGGCCACACATTACGCCAATTCTGATCAATCCAGAAACCAACCTGGTTGAATTTCTAAAAGATGACTACACTTATCTGGCAGTTGAAATTGTCCACGGCCAGAATATTCAATATGCACTATTGGAAATTCCGTCAGATAAGGTGCCACGTTTTGTTAACTTGCCGCCTGAAATGCCACACCGCCGCAAGTCAATGATCCTGCTAGACAATATTATGCGTTATTGTCTTGATGAAATTTTCAAAGGCTTTTTCGATTATGATTCACTGAACGCCTATTCAATGAAAATGACCCGTGATTCTGAATATGATTTAGCAACAGAGATGGAATCAAGCTTGCTCGAACTAATGTCATCCACGCTGAAACAACGGCTGACAGCGGAACCAGTAAGATTCGTTTATCAACGAGAAATGCCAGATGAAATGGTGGGGTTACTGCGTAGCAAACTTGGCTTGTCAAACAATGACTCGGTGATTGCCGGCGGACGCTATCACAATTTTAAAGATTTCATTAAATTCCCCAATGAGGGGAAGAGAAACCTACTCAATAAACCTTTACCGAGATTACGGCACACTTGGTTTGATAATTTCCGCAATGGTTTTGATGCGATTCGTGAACAAGATGTGCTGCTCTATTATCCCTATCACACCTTTGAACATGTGCTGGAATTATTACGTCAGGCTTCTTTCGATCCAAGTGTACTTTCCATCAAGATCAATATTTATCGGGTAGCAAAAGACTCCCGCATTATTGATTCCATGATCCATGCTGCCCATAACGGTAAAAAAGTGACCGTCGTGGTTGAATTACAGGCTCGATTTGATGAAGAAGCCAATATTCATTGGGCCAAACGGCTAACCGAAGCGGGTGTACATGTTATTTTCTCAGCACCGGGACTAAAAATTCACGCAAAACTGTTTTTTATTTCCCGTCTGGAAGGTGAAGAAATTGTTCGCTATGCCCATATTGGTACCGGCAATTTTAATGAAAAAACCGCTCGCCTCTACACCGACTACTCCTTGCTGACAGCAAATCCCAAAATTACTAACGAAGTGCGCCGGGTATTCAACTTTATTGAGAATCCTTACCGCCCGGTCAAATTTGAAAACCTGATGGTTTCGCCGCAAAATTCCCGCGCAATGCTCAACCAGCTTATTTCACAGGAAATCGCCAATGTCAGAGCGAATAAGCCCGCAGGTATTACGTTAAAGATCAATAACCTGGTTGATAAAGAGCTGGTGGACCGCCTATATGACGCTTCGGAGGCAGGGGTAAAAATACGCCTACTGATACGTGGTATGTGCTCACTGGTGCCCAACCAGCCAGGATTTAGCGAAAATATTCAGATCACCAGTATCGTTGACCGTTTTCTCGAACATGATCGGGTTTACGTATTCACTAATGACGGCGACGAAAAAGTCTTTCTCTCGTCTGCTGATTGGATGACCCGTAATATCGACTACCGAATTGAAGTTGCGGTTTGCCTGCTTGATCCACAATTAAAACAACGGGTACTGGACATTCTCGAATTACAATTCAACGATACGGTAAAAGCCCGTTACGTCGATAAAGAACTGAGCAATAGTTACGTGCCACGGGGTAATAAGCGGAAAATCCGGGCACAACTCGCTATTTATGACTATATAAAAGCCCTCGAACAACCTGAACCAAGAGCTTAATTTATGCCGCTAACACATGACAAGCCGACGCCCAGACCAATAGAAATTGCGGCTATTGATCTGGGTTCAAACAGTTTTCATATGATTATTGCCCGAATTGTTAACGACGCCTTTCAGATTTTAGGTCGCTTAAAACAACGGGTCCATCTTGCCGACGGTCTTGATAACAACAATCAATTAAGCGAAGAAGCAATAACACGCGGTCTTGCCTGTCTGGCTTTATTTGCTGAACGGTTACAAGGCTTTCCTGCTGATAACGTTTGTCTGGTGGGCACTCACAGCTTACGTGAAGCCAGCAATGCCAAAGAATTTATCAAACGTGCTAAAGACGTTATCCCCTACCCGATTGAAATTATTTCCGGCCATGAAGAAGCTCGTCTGATCTATATGGGGGTAGAACATACACAACCAGAAAAAAACCGTAAACTGGTGATTGATATTGGCGGCGGCTCCACTGAATTGATCATTGGGGAAAATTTTGAACCATTATTAGTAGAAAGCCGCCGAATGGGATGCATTAGTTTCGCCCACCAATTCTTTCCCGATGACGAAATTAGCGCAGAAAAATTCCGTCGAGCGCGGCTTGAAGCTGCACAAAAATTGGAAAATCTCTCGTGGCAGTACCGCATCACTGGCTGGAATTCAGCGCTTGGGGCATCCGGGACCATTAAAGCGGTGTATGAAGTGCTGGTCGCAATGGGGGAAAAGGACGGATTAATCACCCCTGAACGGCTGGAGATGTTGGTCAAAGAAATACTCAAATTCAAGAAATTAAAAACCTTCGACTTACCCGGACTATCGGATGATCGTAAACACTTTTTTATTCCTGGTTTGGCTATCTTATGCGGTATATTCGATGCCCTGCATATAAAAGCATTACAACTCTCAGATGGCGCGCTACGTGAAGGCGTTTTATATGAAATGGAAGGCCGTTTCCGTCATCAAGATATCCGCCAGAGAACCGCAAGAAGCCTGGTTGAACACTATAATATCGACAGAGAACAGGCAAAGCGTGTACTTCATACGACTGAAACACTTTACCAACAGTGGGCAATCCAGAACCCTAAACTAGTGCAACCTCAACTCGAAGCGATTTTACACTGGGCGGCAATGTTACACGAAGTTGGATTAAGTATTAACTTAAGCGGATTACAGCGACACTCTGCCTATATTCTGCAAAACACCAACTTACCCGGCTTTAATCAAGAACAACAATTACTGCTGGCAACCTTGGTTCGCTGTCATCGTAAGACAATAAAACTGGATGATTTACCAAGATTCAATTTATTCAAGAAAAAACAGTATCTGCCATTAATTCAAATCCTGCGTCTGGCAACTTTACTCAATAATCAACGCCAATCCACAACCATTCCTGAATCACTCAGACTGGTTACTGATGATAGTCATTGGGCTCTCTACCTGCCTTACAATTATTTATCAGAAAACACCCTGATGCAGCTTGATCTGGAAAAAGAGCAAGGTTACTGGCATAACGTTGCGGGTTGGCAATTAGAAATAGCCGAGGAATCAATATAAAGATATCAGACAATGAAAAAAAAGAAGCGATCTCAGATAATTAAATTGGTTTTACTTATCAGCTTTCTGATTTTATTTGGCCGTTTCATTTACTCATCCATAGCGGCATTAGAACATCATCAGCAAAATAAAAAGGTCATAATAGAGAAAAGCGAAAATCATCAGATGAAATAATCAACTTAGTGCTGATTATTATTAATCAATATCATACCTCACTATTTCCCCGAATCCTTCGGGGAAACAAGCTATTATCAATGTCATAATTTCAAAAGAATGACACCGGTTATTATTATCACAATACCAATCCACTGAATTCGACTCAACCGTTCTCCGCGAATAAAAAAGCCTAATAAAGCGGTAACTCCACTTGCCAATGAACTCAGAACAGTAACAACGGCAACATGTCCCGTTGCAGAACCATAAGCTAATGAAGCAAACCCGATCAGACTAAAGAAACTAATTGAAAAAACCAGAGAGATAATTGAAATCGGCGGTAATGATAAGTTTCCTTTTTTTAATAGCGTGAGAAATAAAACAACCACAGCGGTTAAATAGTAAACCCATAATGCATTGATAACACCCAGATCTCTAACAGCAAATTCCCCTTGCAACCAGAAGCCTAAACCAAACATCAGTGAAGACAAAAGTGCAAAGACAATTGAACCGGATGATTCTCGTTGTCCATCTTTTGATTTCGGTATACTGGTTAGACAGGCCCCAACAACACAAATAAATAGACTAAACAAAACCAAAGCGGTCATTGGTTTCCCATTTATCAGTGACAAAATCGTGGTAATAGCACCATAAAGCGAAACAATCGGCGCGACAATCGAGGCTTTGCCGATTGATAATGCTTTAAGCAGAAACACCATTGCCATTAAATTGCAAACCGAAGCAACAACACAGAGGGTCAATTGAAAAAAGCTTGCATTAACAAACGACATCTCAAAATAAAAAAACAGCAACAACGATAAAACAAAAAAACCAAATAGCTGACTATAGAATAAAGATTTAGCAACGCCGACTTTTCTTGCGACTTGCCCTGCCAAAAAATCCGTACTTCCCCAACATAATGCTGAAATCAACCCTATCAGAATCGCCATAGTGATAATCTCTCATTAATTCGTTATTAACTGAACGCTATTAGCAATACGTGTCGCATTTTCCATCGCTTCCTCACAGCTATCACCATAAGCCAGAACATAACCGACAATAGAACCAAAGTTTTTATTTTTCGATGAACTTTTACTTTTTGATGAAATAGCAAAAGGCGTTTTTTTAAACCCTGCGGAGATGAAATAAGGGATATCAGCATCTATTCTGATATCATTGACAACCCCCTCACCACGATAAAAAACAAATGCATCAGCGACAAATGGATAAACTATTTCCGACGCTGGTAATATAGAACTTTCGATACCACAAACAAAATCGACCAAGTATTTGACCATATTAATCCCAGAGGTCATGAATATCTGTTGAGCCGCTCTGGCACCTGCTATGCGCAAATTGATTTCAACTAATATTGGCCCACGAGAGGTATAAATAAATTCTACATTTATTGCACCACCCCGTAATCCCAACGCAGCTAGCCACTCCTTAACAAGCTTACAAGCCATTGCAAACTCAAATTCAGGCAGTTCAGCAGGATGAGATAAACCGATCATACACAGGTCATCGTCAGGAGAAACGAAAATTCTATTGATACCAATTAAATGCCATTCATCATGACTATAAATTAATTCTGCCCCATAAAAATTTCCCTGCAAGAACTCTTCTATCAAGAACTCTTCATTGACTTTACCGAGCATTGACATTGTGCCATGAGATGAAATTTCTGAAACCACATGGTGGTAATCATCTTGAGATTTACAAAGTGATACCCCATAAGCCCCCGCATCACGAAGTGGCTTAATCACAAACGGAAAAGGAACCTTAGGATTTTCTGGAATATTATTATAAGAAAAAACCGCGTAAGCAGGTTGCTCATAACCATGTTGTGCTAAGATATCCCTGACATTCTTCTTACTAAATGCATTCCTCAAACCATCTATATCCGGGTGAGGTAAACCGAATTCTAACGCTACTTCAGACGCCACAATCATAAAATCATCATAGCAACCTAAAATTGCAGCAACAGGAATACGGTTATCTTTAATTAAATTAATGATATCTGTACTATTTCTCGTATCAACATAATAAATATTATCAAATAATTCCTTTCTTAAATCATCATATAATCCTTTATTCATTGATTCCATTGAAGTCAATAACACAGGAGAAAATCCCAAATCTCTAATATAATCAATTGCCGAACATTCAACCGGTCTTGCTTCAATAAAAATAAAAACACGCATATCTACCCCATCGTTAGTTGATATTTATTAATTTATGACACTTTCTTCATTCCTGAAATCATCTAATTTTACTTAATAATAAAAAATTTCATTAAAATTAAGACAACCTAATTATCATGTATAGTTCCAACTAAGATGACTTTCAAATAAAAAAACCGCCAGAATACAACCAGATTCAGCTCTTTAATACATAACCAATTAAATAATAAAAAGAATTTTTTCATAAAAATAATTTTTCCGCCAAGATAAAATAGTTATTCATTTTTAAAATAAAAAAACAATCAATTATTCTATTTTAATAAAAAATTTTATTTGACATAACAGACTTTATATACTTTTATTAATACTACATTGATTTACGGATATTTTTTAGTTAACGGAATAAATTGTTTAAATTAATTTATTGTTCCCAAATCTTCTTCTTATATATTTTCATTTATAGGAGTATTTATGTCATCTCATGAAATTAAAAAAACAGTATTTAGCCCCTCTCCGTGGGAAAATAAAATGGGATACTCAAGAGGAAAAAGAGTTGGTAATCAGATATTTATTGCAGGATGTGTCGCTTCAGATGGTGATGGAAATGTTATGGGGGAAAATGCTTACGAGCAAACTCTATTTATCATAGAAAAAATTGAGAAATATTTAAAAGAGCTTGATGCAGAACTGACTGACGTTGTCAGCACAGTAACACATTTAACAGACTTCCAACATTTTGATGATTACTGTCGAGCATTTAATGAAAAATTTGGCGATATACGCCCGGTCAATACGACTATTGCCGTTAAATCGATGGTAAAACCAGAACATTACGTTGAAATTACAACTATTGCTATCGATAGCAAATAGTTAAATCAAAGAATAATACCAATGGTAATTGATCTACCTGGAGGCTTGGCATGAATAAAATTAGCGTGCTCCCCGGCTCCACGCTTAACGGGGAAATAGTCATACCCTCATCTAAGCCTCATATCCAAAGAGCGCTACTATTAGCACTATTGAATGAAGAAACAACAACCGTAAATAATATATCGTGGTGTACCGAAACCGAAGATCTCCTTATTGCTTTACAACAATTTGGTCTGCAAATTCTGGACAGAAGTGAAAACCACATCATATTGAAAGGGGCACATCCAATCTATCATTGTAATGGGATTATTAATGCTAACGGTTCTGGCATGTTATTTAGAATCAGTGTCGCTTTAGCGTCACTAACAGAAAAGGAAGTTTATATAAAATGCAATGATTCACTGTTTAACAGAGAAAGTCTGTATGATGAATCATTTTTTTCATACCTGAATGTATTTGCAGAAAAGCGAGAAGAAAATATTGTCATTATTTCCAGAAGAATATATCCATCACAATCGCCATTAAACTTCAATAAGAGTACTCAATTTCTATCATTCTCTCTTCTTGTTTCACCATTTATGAAAGGGAAAAGTATTATCATTAACAACAACGGCGAAACTAAGAATGGATATGTCGATATAACAATTAACATGATGGCGTTATTGGGAAGTCAAATCACGCGAATAGGCAGCACATTTATTTCAACTGAATATCAACCAAGGGATATTACTATTAACATCCCCTCTGATTTCACATCACTAAGCTACATTGCTTCGTCAATATTAAGTATTAATCGACCAAGCAAAGTCACCATCAGAAGTTATTATTTGAGTAATACCATTAACGAAAGAGTATTATTTAACATATATAAAAAATTTGGTATGAATTTAAACTATAACCCAATTAAGAATGAACTTAATATCAGCCTGGAGGAGGAACATAACACCATTACAGATGAAATTTACTTAAATGAACTTCCTTCCGTTGCCACTAACATTATCGCGGCAGCGATTAATGGCAATGGAGATATGACATTTTCCGGTCTTAATGCTATAAACAATCATAAATGTCAACGCGCATTTATTATCAACGAAAATATACGCATGATGGGCGGTAAAAGTTATTTAATTTTTAATGACACTGGGACTTTCAACAAAATAAAGATCAATGGTAACGGACCATTAAACGGAGGCGTCGAAATATTCAGTTACTATGATCATCGGATTTGCGCATCCAATATTATTGCATCACTAGGGGCAAGAGAACGAACAACGGTTAATCATATACATAAATTAGATGATGGTTTTCCTGGATTTATCCAATCCTTAACTTCTCTCGGAGCTAAAATAAGTTAGCTAACAGTATAAAAGCGAGACAAAAATATGAATTATTATGGTAATAATCATCCGCCATTTATCGAAATAAACAAAACCAAATCATTAAATGGCTCAATAACTTTACCTGCCTCCAAAAGTTCTTCAACTCGCGCCATTCTGACTGCATCATTAACGGAAGGTACAAGTAAAATAAATAACATGGCATCAGGGAACAATACAACAGCAATGAAATTAAACTGTTCCCGTTTAGGGGCATCATTTAATAGTGATATTACAGGGACAATCGTAGAAGGTATAGATATCAGAAAAATTAATAAAAAAATCATCTTTAACCCAGGTAATTCTGGCGTTGTATTAAGGCTATTAATGGGAGTAGCCGGTTATTTACCTGATACTGAATTTATTACAGAATACAGTTACTCCCTGGGTACACGATCACAATCAGAAATGGTCAATGCACTAAAATTACTCAATATTCAGTGCACCTCAGTTGGGCCTGATTCACTTTTACCGATAAGCATGAAATCAAGTAGAAACATCGGTAGTTACACTGAAATTTCATGCAGAAAGAGCTCTCAATTCCTGAGTGGACTACTTTACTTAGGTGCCATTAGTGAACGAGATCTGCAAATAAAAGTCATCGATACAATTACCGCACCATCGATGGTTCACACGACAATTAATAATTTGCGCAAAGCGGGCATTAATATCGAATATGATGATAAATTCCGTAATTTCTTTACGATAGGAAAAAATCGATTTATTCCATCAGAATTTAGCGTCGGCGCTGATCCAGCCAGCACAGCGGCAATCCTTGCACTTTGCGCCTCACTGAATTCTGATGTCACCCTAAACGGTTTCTTTGAGGAAGAATTAGGTAATGGCGCGGTGGTGGATTATTTAATTAACAGTGGAACGAAAATCAACTTCATCAGGGATGATTGTCTCAATATTCGATCTGGCGGAACCCTAAAAGCGCAGGATTTCGATGGTTCACTGGCACCAGATGCGGTACCAGCACTTGCTGCATTAGCTGCGTTTGCCGACGGTAAAAGCGTTTTCTATAACATTGAACATATCCGCTATAAAGAATCAGACAGAATTTCTGATTTTCGGCGGGAATTAGACAAAATAGGGATTAGATCAGAAGAGAAGCTAGACCAATTAATTATTTATGGCAATCCATATGGATATAAAGGCGGCATTATTGTTGATGGTCATTACGATCATGGATTAATCATGGCACTCACAACAATAGGTTTACATTGTGATGAGCCTCTCATTATCAGTGAGCCATATCATGTTGGTCAAACCTATCCAGAATATTTCGCCGAAATATTCACATTAGGCGCCAATGTGAACGAATTAAAATATTCTAGCCCTATACCAGAAGACGTTTAAATATCATTGATAACTCTTAACCAAAGGAATTCACTATGTGTGGAATTGGTGGCGTTTTTAATACAGAAAATAGGCTTATTGATGATATTGAGAATAAGCTACAGACGATAATGTCAAAAATAGCACATCGAGGCGATCCATCTCGATTTAATGAGAAGATTGTCAGAAATAATTTTTCAATCGCAACCAACAGACTTGCTATCGTCGAACGCGATTCAGCCTATCAACCCATATCAAATCAGGAACATGATCTTCATCTTGTTCTGAATGGTCAAATTTATAATTACAAGTCTCTTCGAAATGAATTGATTAAACAAGGTTATCAATTTAAAAATGGTGGCGATGCAGAAGTTGTCCTAATTGCCTATATTTGCTATGGCAAAGCATTTATTAAAAAATTAGATGGCATGTTTAGTTTTATTCTATTTGATAATAAGAATAATAAATTCTTATTAGGCAGAGATCACGTCGGTATAAAACCTCTCTATTACACCCAAAAAGAGGGTAACTGGTATGTAGCATCAGAAATAAAATCATTGATCGAGTTTAACTCAGAAATTAAACCTGTTGAACCCGGTTCAATTTTCGACGGATTTACTAGTGAGAAATATATTAGCTACGACACAACTATCCCAGCAAGCAGCGATAACTTCGAACAGGCAAAAGAAAAAGTCTATTCACTGTTAGATAATGCCGTCAGAAAGCGGGTTGACACAGACCTCCCTGTGTCAATTATGTTTAGCGGCGGCATAGACAGCACCATCGTGCTTTATCTTGCAAAAAAATATCACCACGATATTACCGCGATTTCATTTGGATTACCGGGTTCAAAAGACATTGAAATCGCCCAAAGATATTGTTCTGAGAATAATATAAAGCATATTATATATACATTTACTCAGGAAGAATTAATCAATAATATCCAAGATGCTATCTATTATGGTGAATTTTTCGAACAAATCGATGCGATTGATTCAACTATTGCTCACTTTGGCTATTATATTGCTAACCGCCTTGGCTTTAAAATTGCTTTATGTGGAGAAGGTAGTGATGAAATTTTTGCTGGCTACGATTTATTTAAAACATATCCCGATCCCCATCGCCTCTCCCTATATCGATTAAATAATCTTCATAGGACTGATTTACAAAGAGTTGATCGAGCAAGCATGAGAAATACTGTTGAAGCAAGAGTTCCCTTTATGGATTCAGCACTAGTGCCTTATGTTTTAAGCTTGGATTTTTCTTACAAACTCAATAAGGGGATAGAAAAACATATTTTACGCGAAGCATTCAGAGGAAAAATACCGGAATATATCATTGACAGACCAAAAATAAGAATGCCAGATGGCAGTGGTGTGAAAAATACTATCGTTGATTACGTTAAAGATATTAAATGCAATCTACCGAGAAGCATGGTTGACAACCTTAATTCTATCGGGTTAACCCATCAAAGTTCATTATATTTCGCTGAAAAATATCTCTCTTTGGGTTATCCACTACCGAAAGAGCGTTTCAAAGAATCTGGCAAAGATTTTTCAGAATCGGGTTACTTTAATTTCATATCGTAATTTAACCATTATATTGATTGCTGCATTGTTTATTCTGTTAACGATGCAGCTATTTAGCGATAAAAAATATACCCGTCATCTTTCAAGTTGCCTCTTTGTTGGCTGCACTCACTCACCCCGGTCACATAGTTATCTATGCTCCCGGGGATTCGTTCCCTTGCCGTCGCGATGCATCTTGAAATCCATAAGGTATATAGGATATAGGATTTTTTATTTTCATCACTTGGCGTCAAATTGAAACTCAATATCCTTTTTTAAAAAATCATAATCAATAATTTCAACTCTCTTATTCTTTGATAAAATTATTCCTTTTTCATTCAAACTCTTAATAGCTCTATTTAATTGCCTGACTGAAACACCTAAAACAGATGCTAAATCTTCCCTTTTCTCTAATACCAACACAGTTCCATTTCTTTTCGAATGATAGTAAAGAAATCGCTTTAACTTATCCTCAACAGTTAAAAATATTCCCGTTCGAAACAAAGAAGATTCAAAAAGCTTATTACTGAGTTGTTTACAAACAAATTGAAGAAATACAGCATCTGTTAATCCAAATATTCTTACCGTCTCTAACGGAATGGATAGCAGTACTGATCGCTCCTGAGCAAAGACAGTATTAATTATATTATCGCCTTGGGAATGAAAAAGTTCTAAATCTCCAATAAGAAAAAGAGGAGTAGCAAAGGCAAAAACAGAAAATTTTCCATTAATATTATAAAACTCAACCTTTAGTTTACCCTCAACTAAAATATAGAGATGAGTAAAAATTGATGACTGATGTGTAAGATAGGTATTTTTCTTAACTTCAACCACATCTAATTTTGGCATAAATTCTGCTGGAAAAATGCTATCAAGATGATATTTATCAATATAATTTTTCAATTTATTCTCTTTATCCCGATACATATCTAATACAGATTACAGATTTAATAGAATTTTTCCAATTATATACAGAGATAAATAGAATGCAATTTTTCACTACGACAATCTCATTATTTCCTTTTTCAATCTATTTTTCAATTCATTACTAGAAAAGGAAGCCTGTAATGCATTCAAATTTGTTTCAATAAAATCACTATACTGCCAACCAAAGTATCGATTAATCTTCAAATATTCTTCACATAAGGTAATATTTGCAACTGTCCGGGCATCCGTATTAATCCCAATATTGACACCAACCTTTTTCAACAAATTAACTGGATGGTTTTCATAGATATCATAAATATCGCAAATAATATTACACGTCGGGCAGATTTCTAAATGTATATTTCTCTCTATAAGGAGATCAATAACATCTCGATCTTCAATACTTCTGACACCATGACCTATACGAGAAATATTTAATTTATTGATAGTCTCGCGCACACTTTCAGCCCCTTTCGCTTCTCCTGCATGCGCAATAATATTTCCACCATTTTCCAACACCATTCTAAACGCATTCAAATGTGCATTAAGTGGATATCTTGCCTCATCGGCAGCAAGATCGAGAGCAACAACACCGTAATTAGAATATTCATTGACAAGATATGCAGTTCTCAAACTTTGATCTTCTGAAAAATGCCGCAATGTACATAATATTAAACCTGCTGCTATACTATATTTGACTGAAGCATTTTTCATTGCCTCCAAAACAATTTCTACAATATCGCGCTCATTTAATCCTAAGCGAAGATGAAGTAAAGGTGCAAATCTAATTTCAGCATAAACTACATTATCGCTTTTTAATTGTATGAAAAGATCGTCTACAGCATCAGCTATTACGTCCCTTTTTTGTAGTAAATCCAGTGAAGGAATGATCTTATTTAAAAAATCACCTAAATCATGACATTTTTCAGGGGCAATATATTTTTCACAAAATGACTTATGGGTAATATCAGGAATAAGTTTTTTAACGAAGTGATAACGCAACCCACAATCAAGATGCGTATGTAATTCTATCTTTCTCAGTAAATCAGGATTAAAATTCATCTTTTATTCGCCTATATGACTAAAATTACGATAATAATGTAAATAGTTTATTCTTAAATACCTTACCCTTGATTTTAGTCACCACACTCATATTATGGGGATGATTGAGAAGATCGGTTGAATCAATCACTAAATGCCCATATGAACGTGCGCTTTGATATTCAACATAACCATATACCTCTAATTTATCCTCAATCACTTCATTCGGATATAAAGCAATAGCCATTGTTATAGGATCAGGCAGATCAAATCCTTTTCTATTCGTTCTTCCTGCATTGAATTCAATCAATGTTCTATTACAGCTCACTGCAAACTGACCAAGATCACCTAAAGAATTTAATTTATCCATATCGAATTCATTAATAAAAGCCTCCGCCATACCTAACTCCCATCCACAAAATATAAGAGGCAATCCAGAACCCAATACTATATGTGCTGCTTCTGCATCAGAATAGATATTGAATTCAGCTAATGGCGTAATATTACCTGGCTTCAATCCAGAACCACCCATAATATAAATCACTTTGACAAATTTATATAAATCCGGCTCTTTTAAGACAGCCATTGCTATATTTGTCAATGGCCCCAAAGCGATTATCTCTATCTCACCAGGAAATTTTTTCACGATATCAATAATTGCATCTACTGCATGTTTATCTTCTACTATTAACGAAGACTCTGGTAAATTCATATTACCCATACCCTCTTTCCCATGAATATGATATGAAGCATAGTGCTCTCTAAATAATGGTTTACTCATCCCTTCATATACCGGAGGAATATATGTTCCTGCTTTTTCAATACTAACTAATGCATTTTTCCTGCACTGAGCAACAGTACAATTACCGGCAACAATAGTAATACCTTCAATTAAAACTGAGGGTTCACGGAGCGCCATCAGTAATGCAACTGCATCATCGGAAGCCGTATCTGTATCAATAATGAAATGTCTCATAGCCTATTTCCCTTTATCATATTCCTTACATTAGTCTATAAGTTCCGCCAAAAAAAAGTCACATGACCTTTTTCCAGAATTAAAAAACCCAAAATTAAAAAACAATGTGCACAGAGCTCGCGGGGATTCACTCCCTTACCGTCGCGATGCATCTTGAAATCCATTGGGTATAACAGAGGCAGCATCATTTGCATAATTTCTGGAGCCAGCTCGAAAAAACTGACAAAAAACGCCTTAATTTACCTTAAAAAGCGCTTCCTTGACATATTTTCCACATTTTCTCCATTTTTTAGCCTATCCTCACTGTCTAAACTAATAGCATGTGATTAAACCGATATTTCAGTCGGACATAATCAAGCAACATCTTGGCCTTGCGTTTGAGAGAATGTCGAAGAAATGAATCAAAATAATAAACACCGTACTTTCCTTTTCCGTGCAGCACTGGCCGCTATTGCCATTGCTGCCGCTATATTTTTCTGGCACCAACTTAAAACCCCTCAACAATCTAGCCCATCTGATCAATTCTCTGGTTTAAGACATTCCCCTTTACCCCCTGTACAGGTTGCCACAGCAAAAGAGCAGGCAGTCCCTCGCTTTCTGGCCGGGCTTGGCACTATTCAGGCCGCCAATACTGCCACGGTAACCAGCCGGGTTGAAGGTCAGCTTATCGCTTTGCACTTTCAGGAAGGACAACAAATTAAACAAGGGGATTTACTGGCAGAAATTGATCCACGCCCTTTTCAGGTTCAACTAGCACAAGCCAAAGGCCAGCTTGCTAAAGATGAAGCAATATTGGCGAATGCCCGTCAGGATCTCAATCGCTACCAGAAATTGGCAAACACTCACCTGATTTCCCAACAAGAAATGGATAATCAACGTGCTCTTGTCCGCCAACACGAAGCCAGTCTGAAAGTTGATCAAGCAGCAATTGATAGTGCAAAACTTCAACTCACTTACAGCCGTATTACCGCTCCCATTTCCGGTAAAGTGGGCTTGAAACAGATCGATGTAGGAAATTTTATTTCCAGTGGTAACAGCTCTCCTATCGTGGTTATTACCCAAACCGATCCAGTAGATGTGCTATTTTCACTCCCTGAAAACGATATCAATGCTGTTTTACAAGCTCAGAAAACGAATCATGACGTCGCTGTTAGTGCCTGGGATCGCAATAACCAGCAACAACTTGCCGAAGGAAAACTGTTGAGCATTGATAATCAAATTGATGCCGCTACCGGCACAATTAAGCTGAAAGCCCGTTTTTCCAATCAAGATAGCATCTTATTTCCAAATCAGTTCGTTAATGTCCGTATTAAAGTCGATACACTGGAAAACGCAGTGGTGATCCCAAATGCTGCCCTGCAAATGGGTAATGAAGGGAATTTTGTCTGGATGTTAGGTAAAGAGAATAAAGTCAGCAAACATCTGGTCACGGTCAAATTGCAGGATACAAAACGCGTTGTTATCAGTACCGGCTTAGCAGCAGGTGATAAAGTGGTCACTGATGGTATCGATCGCCTGACAGATGGCGCTAAGGTGGATATTGTCACACCGATGGCAAATAAGCCTCAGCCACAAAAACACCATAAAACGGAGAATTCCTGATGCAGGTAAACTCCCCAATCCCAGGAGGCGGACCATCACGCCTGTTCATCTTGCGACCTGTTGCCACCACGCTGTTTATGGCAGCAATCCTACTGGCAGGTATTATCGGCTATCGCATGTTGCCCGTGTCTGCATTACCAGAAGTGGACTATCCCACCATTCAGGTGGTCACACTCTACCCCGGCGCAAGCCCCGATGTGATGACTTCGGCAGTCACCGCACCACTGGAGCGCCAACTCGGACAGATGTCTGGCCTTAAACAGATGGCTTCTCAAAGTTCCGGCGGGGCTTCCGTTATCACATTACAATTCCAGCTAACTTTGCCGTTAGATGTCGCCGAGCAGGAAGTGCAGGCGGCTATCAATGCAGCCAGTAATTTATTGCCTAATGACCTGCCTTATCCCCCTATCTACAGCAAAGTTAATCCCGCTGATCCACCGATTCTAATGCTAGCAGTCACCTCCGATGCAATGCCGATGACACAGATTCAGGATATGGTGGAAACCCGTATCGCACAGAAAATTTCACAGGTCAATGGCGTAGGATTGGTGACACTCGCCGGCGGCCAGCGACCAGCCGTCAGAGTGAAGCTAAACGCCCAAGCGGTCGCTGCACAGGGATTGGATAGCGAAACGATCCGCACCGCTATCAACAATGCTAACGTTAACTCCGCCAAAGGTAGCCTTGATGGTCCGACTCGCTCTGTCACGCTTTCGGCCAACGATCAGATGAAGTCAGTAAATGATTACCGCAACTTGATCATTGCCTATAAAAACGGCTCACCGGTACGGTTACAAGATGTCGCAACCATTGAACAAGGCGCTGAAAACACCAAACTAGGTGCATGGTCAAATAACAAACAAGCCATTGTGATTAATGTTCAGCGCCAGCCAGGCGCCAATGTGATTGAAACTACAGATAACATTCGTCAGATGTTGCCGGAACTTATCAGCAGCTTGCCAAAGTTCGTCGATATGAAAATCCTGACTGACCGCACGACAACCATTCGTGCCTCAGTGAAAGATGTTCAGTTTGAGCTGTTACTGGCAATTGCTCTGGTTGTTATGGTGATTTATCTGTTTTTACGTAACGGTATCGCAACACTTATCCCCAGTATCGCCGTTCCTCTTTCACTGATCGGTACATTCGCAGTGATGTATTTCTGCGGTTTCTCCGTCAATAATCTGACGCTAATGGCGCTCACCATTGCCACCGGTTTTGTCGTAGACGATGCCATTGTGGTCATTGAAAATATCTCCCGTTATATAGAACAAGGCGAGAAACCGATGACAGCAGCATTAAAAGGTGCGGGTGAAATCGGTTTTACCATTATCTCCCTGACTTTCTCTTTGATTGCGGTACTGATCCCGCTGCTTTTTATGGGCGATATCGTTGGCCGCCTGTTTCGTGAGTTTGCCATTACCTTGGCCGTGGCAATTCTGATTTCAGCCATTGTCTCACTGACATTAACCCCCATGATGTGCGCTCGAATATTGAAACCGGAATCACAGATAAAACACAATCGTTTTGAACAAGCCAGTGAACGCTTTTTTGAACAAATGATTGCCGGTTATGCTGTATGGCTAAAAAGAGCACTGAACCACCCGTGGATCACCTTTAGCATCGCCCTAAGCACATTGGTGCTAACTGCCCTGCTCTATCTGATGATTCCAAAAGGATTTTTTCCATCACAGGATAATGGGCTGATTCAGGGAACACTGGAAGCGCCGCAATCCATTTCCTTTGCTGCCATGGTGAATAAACAACAGCAGGTTTCATCCTTATTACTGCAAGACCCGGCAGTAGAAAATATCACCACTTTTGTGGGCGTTGATGGCAGTAACCCAACATTGAATAACGGGCGACTGCAAATCACACTAAAACCACTCAATCAGCGTGATGACAGAATCGTTGACATTATTCCGCGTTTGCAGGAAAAAGTTGCCGCTATACCCGGCATAAAACTCTATCTGCAACCGATGCAGGATTTGACGATTGACACTCAGGTTACTCGTACCCAATACCAATTCACTTTGCAGGCAACCTCTCTGGATGAACTGAGTATCTGGGTGCCAAAATTACTGGCTGAACTAAAGCAGAGAGCAGAGCTAATTGATATCAGCAGTGACTGGCAAGATCAGGGGCTGATCGCCTACGTTAAAGTAGACCGAGACATTGCCAGCCGATTGGGCATCTCAATAGCCGCTATAGATAACGCACTCTATAACGCATTCGGCCAGCGGCTAATTTCAACCATTTATACGCAGGCTAATCAGTATCGGATCATCTTGGAACATGATGTGACATCGACTCCAGGGCTGGCAGCATTTGATAACATCCGCCTTAACGGAACTGACGGCCATGTCGTACCTCTCAGAACTATTGCAACTATTGAACAAAGATTTGGCCCACTGGCAATCAATCATCTAGCTCAATTTCCCTCAGCAACATTTTCTTTCAACGTTGCCGAGGATGCTTCTCTTGAACAGGCGGTCAATGCTGTTCGTGATGCCGCACAATTGATCAAAATGCCCAAAGACATTTCCACCCAATTCCAGGGAACAACACTGGCATTTGAAAGCGCACTGGGCAATACATTGTGGCTAATCGCGGCGGCTATTATCGCCATGTATATCGTGCTAGGCATACTGTATGAAAGCTTCATCCATCCGGTGACAATCCTCTCCACATTACCGACAGCGGGAGTGGGTGCACTATTAGCACTGATGATGGCAGGTCATGAACTGGATGTCATTGCGATCATCGGCATTATCTTGTTGATAGGTATTGTGAAGAAAAACGCCATCATGATGATCGATTTTGCGCTGTCAGCGGAACGTGAACAGGGATTATCGCCTTACGAAGCCATTTATCAAGCGTGCTTATTGCGCTTCCGTCCGATTCTGATGACCACAATGGCAGCATTACTTGGAGCACTCCCCTTGATGCTTAGCACCGGTGTAGGCGCTGAATTACGTCGTCCTCTGGGTATCTGTATGGTCGGTGGACTGATTATGAGCCAGATCCTGACACTGTTTACTACGCCAGTGATCTATTTACTGTTTGACCGTCTGGCCCACTATCGCCGCAATCGCCAGCTCTTAGTTTCAAATACCTCATCTATTGATCATCAGGAGCCGCGGTGAAATTTTTTGCCTTATTTATCCAACGCCCTGTTGCCACCACGCTATTGAGTTTAGCCATAACCCTATGTGGAGTATTGGGATTTACCTTGTTGCCGGTTTCTCCTTTACCACAAGTGGATTTTCCGGTGATCTCCGTTTACGCCTCATTACCGGGCGCTTCACCGGAAACAATGGCCTCATCTGTCGCGACTCCGCTGGAGCACGCCTTAGGCCACATTGCCGGAGTCAATGAAATGACGTCCAGTAGCTCCCTTGGCAATACCAATATCACGCTTGAATTTGATCTCAATCGTGATATTAACAGTGCAGCACGGGATGTACAGGCAGCGCTGAATGCCGCTCAAAGCCTGTTGCCTTCCGGTATGCCTAGCAGGCCGCATTATTACAAAGTCAACCCGTCGGATGCCCCAATCATGATCCTCACATTGACTTCCGATACCTATAATCAGGGGCAGCTTTATGATTTTGCGTCTACACAACTGGCTCAGAAAATCGCCCAAGTTGAAGGTATCAGTGAAGTTTCTGTTGGCGGAAGTTCATTACCCGCAGTCAGAGTTGAATTGAATCCTGGCGCCCTGTTTCATCAGGGAGTTTCGCTGGATGCGGTACGCAAAGCTATCAGCAATGCCAATGTTCGCCGCCCACAAGGATATGTGGATTCCGATCAGCAACACTGGCAAATTCAAACGAATGATGAGTTAAAAACAGCCGAAAACTATCGCCCGATCATCGTTCACTACAACAACAATTCACCAGTGCGATTGCAGGATGTAGCAAATGTAAAAGATTCTGTTCAGAATGTCAGAGCAGCCGGAATGTCTGGCGGTAAACCGGCTATTTTGTTGATCATTCGCCGCGAGGCTGGCGCGAATATTATCGCCACAGTAAACCGTATCCGTGAACAATTACCTGCATTACGTGAATCTATTCCTGCCAGTATTCAACTTAAAGTTGCTCAAGACCGCACACCAACTATTCGTGCTTCAATAGTGGAAGTAGAACGAGCATTGGTGATTGCTATCGGGCTGGTCATTCTGGTGGTATTCCTGTTCTTGCGTTCTGGTCGCGCAACATTGATCCCTGCCATCGCGGTACCTGTTTCACTCATTGGCACATTTACCGCTATGTATCTGTGCGGTTTCAGTTTGAACAATCTTTCCTTAATGGCGCTGACGGTTGCCACAGGATTTGTGGTAGATGATGCGATTGTGGTACTGGAGAATATTTCCCGCCACCTTGAAGCAGGCATAAAACCCATGCAAGCGGCACTACAGGGTGTCCGGGAAGTGGGTTTTACGGTCCTCTCGATGAGTATTTCGCTGGTAGCAGTCTTTATCCCGCTTCTGCTCATGGATGGATTGGTTGGTCGGCTGTTTCGTGAATTTGCCATTACCCTAACCACATCAATCAGCATCTCACTGTTGGTTTCTCTAACACTAACGCCAATGATGTGCGCTCATTTACTAAAATCTCAGCGTCCCAAAGCACAGAAGAAAATACGAGGATTCGGCAAAGTTCTACTGAAAATTCAGCAAGCTTATGGACGCTCCCTGATGTGGGTTCTTAATCATAGCCGTTGGGTATTGTTAATTTTGGCCGGCATCATTGCCCTAAATGTCTGGCTCTATATCAATATCCCCAAAACTTTCTTCCCAGAGCAGGATACCGGTCGCTTGCTAGGGTTTGTTCGGGCAGATCAAAGTATCTCTTTCCAATCTATGCGTGAAAAAATGAAAAATTTCATGCAGACAATCAATGCAGATCCTACGGTAGACAACGTTATCGGTTTTACCGGTGGTGGGCGGGTAAATAATGGCTTTATGTTTATCTCTCTAAAGCCATTGAAAGAGCGTTCAGAAAACGCTGAACAGGTTATCTCACGCCTGAGAATTAAACTTGCCAATGAACCGGGAGCAAATCTATTTCTCATTCCGGTACAAGATATTAGGGCTGGCGGTCGCCAGGCTAATGCCAGCTATCAATTCACATTGCTGGCAGATGATCTGAATGATCTTCGCAAATGGGAGCCTGTTATCCGTAAAGCATTAGGGCAATTGCCACAACTGACTGACGTGAATTCAGATAAGGAGGATAAAGGAGCTGAAATGGCAATAATCTATGACCGCGATACCATGTCTCGTCTGGGCATTAATGTCAGTGAAGCCAATAATTTGCTAAATAATGCTTTTGGTCAGCGACAAATATCCACCATTTATCAACCACTTAATCAGTACAAGGTGGTGATGGAAGTTGCACCAGAATATACACAGGATGTCAGCGCACTGGAAAAAATGTTTGTGATTAACAATCAAGGAAAAGCCATTCCGCTCTCCTATTTTGCTCACTGGCAACCGGCTAACGCGCCACTCAGTGTAAATCATCAGGGGCTTTCTGCTGCTTCAACCATTGCTTTCAATCTATCCGAAGGCTATACCCTCTCTGATGCTATCAATGCGATTGAAAGAACCACAACCGAACTTGGGGTACCTTCAACGGTTCGTGGCACTTTTGCAGGCACCGCCCAGATTTTTCAGGAAACCCTGAAATCACAATTATTCTTGATTCTGGCAGCCATTATTACCGTCTATCTAGTGCTAGGGATACTGTATGAAAGTTATATCCATCCATTGACTATTCTCTCTACCCTGCCTTCCGCCGGTATTGGTGCCCTGCTGGCATTAGAACTGTTTGACACACCATTCAGCCTGATAGCATTAATCGGCATCATGTTATTGATTGGTATCGTGAAAAAGAATGCCATTATTATGGTGGACTTTGCGATTGAAGCTCAACGTAACGGTAATATCTGCGCCCGTGATGCGATATTCCAAGCCAGCCTATTACGTTTCCGTCCGATTCTGATGACCACACTGGCCGCCTTGTTTGGTTCCCTGCCACTGGTTTTGAGTAGTGGCGACGGTACGGAATTACGCCAACCTTTAGGAATAACCATTGTGGGTGGTTTGGTTATGAGCCAGCTTTTAACACTGTATACCACACCGGTTGTCTATCTCTGTTTTGATCGACTAAGGGAAAAATGGCAACAACGGCGTACCGCTAGGCAAATTATGGAGCAATCATGAAACTCAGCATCAGTGGTAAACTGTTTATGGCCATTTTCGCCACTTGCATGCTAGTACTCATCACCATGCACTGGGGCGTAAGAAGCAGCTTCCAGTATGGTTTTATTGGTTATATAAAACAAAATATCCAGTTACGTACTGCCATGTTAGCCGAAGCACTGGCCGAACAATATCAACAATATGGCAGCTGGAAATTCTTAAAGAGGAATGACCGGGTAATTTTTCAAATTATCCGCTCCATTGAACAAACCAGTGAAAGCCATCAAGGTCCACCACCTCGCGGTTGGCGAACTCAATTTTGGGTGGTGGACAGTGACATGAAACCGCTGGTCGGTCACGAAGGTAAAATCCCGTCAGAGACTTATCGCAAACCGATCATCTATCATCATCAAATCGTTGGCTGGGTCATTGTTAGCACATCAGATAAAATTACCCGTCAAGCGGATATCAGTTTTGATCGCCAACAACAACTGACAAGCTGGATAATTGCCGGTTTATCTACCTTGCTGGCAATGATAGCCACGCTATTATTATCCCGCGGTATGTTAAAACCCGTTAAACGTTTGGTTGAAGGGACACATAAACTGGCAGCCGGTGATTTCAGTGCCCGAGTCACACCATCAAGTAAAGATGAAATTGGTCAGCTTGCCCACAATTTTAACCAGCTCGCCAGTACCCTGGAAAAAAACGAGCAGATGCGTCGCGATTATATGGCGGATATTTCTCATGAACTGCGCACTCCCCTTTCTATATTGCGTGGTGAATTGGAAGCGTTACAGGATGGTGTTCACAAACCAACGCCAGAAACACTCAATTCGTTATTGGCTGAAATTACCACATTGACCAAACTGGTTGATGATCTACACCAGCTATCTCTATCCGATCGTGGGGCGCTGGCATACCGGAAAGAATTTATCAACATCAGTGAGTTAATTCAGGTTGCTATCGCATCTTATCATGGACGTTTCCTTGATAAACAAATCCAAGTGGATGTTAAACTTCCTGAAATTATTATGGTGTTTGCTGACCCAAGCAGATTGACTCAGCTATTTCATAATTTACTGGAAAATAGTCTTCGCTATACCGCTGATAATGGAAAATTGATCATTAAAGGTTGTTCTGACGATAACCACTTCATTCTGAATTGGGAGGACAGCAAGCCCGGCTTGTCACCAGAGCAATGCCAACAAGTTTTTGAACGATTCTACCGCAGTGAATCCTCACGAAACCGTGCCAGTGGTGGATCAGGACTTGGATTAGCCATTTGCAATAACATCGTTGAAGCACATAACGGTACGATCCATGCCGAACCCTCACCTTTAGGTGGCCTGAGAATTATCGTAGAATTGCCGCTAACTGAATCCCTCGACGACGAAACGTTATGAGTACAGAATTTGGGCATTATACTGTTTTGATTGTTGAAGATGAGCCAAAGCTTGGGCAATTGCTGGTTGATTACTTGCGAGCGGCTGATTACGAAACCCAATGGCTACTGCGAGGTGATGAAGCGGTCTCCCATGTGCAGCAACACAATCCAGATATTATTTTGCTGGATTTAATGCTTCCAGGTTGTGATGGCATCTCTATTTGTCGGGAAATTCGCCGCTTCTCTGACGTACCGATTATTATGGTCACCGCCAAGACGGAAGAAATTGACCGTTTACTTGGATTGGAAATCGGGGCAGATGATTATATTTGTAAACCTTACAGCCCACGTGAAATTGTCGCGCGAGTTAAAACAATTCTTCGTCGCTGTTACCGACCACAAGATATTGTCAAGCAAAGCGATCTACACATTGACGAAGCCTGTTTCCAAGCACGTTACCGCGATCAAATACTGGATTTGACCCCAGTTGAATTCCGGTTATTAAAAACGATGGCAAGTCGCCCTGGGCAAGTATTTTCCCGCGATAAGTTATTGAATAATCTATATGACGATCACCGAATCGTGACAGACCGTACCATTGATAGCCACATTAAAAATTTACGCCGTAAACTGGAACAATTGGATAACAGTAAAACATTCATTCGTTCTATTTATGGACTTGGTTACCGATGGGAAGCGGATATATGCCGTTTGTTATAACTGTCACACTTTAACTGAATTAAATTTCTTTCAACCTTTCACCGGTCAGAAATTCAGCTATATTAAAAATACTTACCTTTAATTAGAGGAATTTCTTATGGCTGTAGGTTATTATGATCTTAAGAGAACAAAAAACAAGCAGTATTACTTCAATTTAAAAGCATCGAACGGTGAAGTTATCCTTACCAGTGAAATGTATACTACCAAGGCAGCAGCGAATAAAGGAATTCGTTCTGTCCAAGCAAATTCACCGGCAGAAAAAAACTTCGAAATCAGAGAAAACAAATCTGGCAAGTCCTATTTCGTGCTGAAAGCGAGAAACTATCAAGTTATCGGCATCAGCGAGCCTTACGATAATGAAGTGGCAATCAAAAAAGGCATTCAATCTGCAATTAAACATGGCTCTAGCGTCAATGTTCGAGATCTGACAAAGTCAGAATAATATTTTTTCATGATAAACCGCACCTTATCAGTTGAAAGTCATCGTCAATTGATAAGGCGCTCTCCATCGATCAAGAGAACCGAACGTTTCATACTAATAAATTTGTATCCGCAACAAAATACGCGTTAGAATCCCCGGCCTTATCCTTACTTTTTATAGTGAAAACTCATCTCAACTCAAACCGAGAATTTTTTAACCATGTTTACTCCAGAATTACTTTCCCCTGCCGGTTCGCTAAAAAATATGCGCTATGCTTTTGCCTATGGCGCAGATGCCGTATATGCTGGTCAACCACGTTATAGCCTGCGTGTTCGCAATAATGAATTTAATCACGAAAATCTGGCACTCGGCATTAAAGAGGCTCATGAGCTTGGTAAACGCTTTTACGTCGTGGTCAATATTGCTCCTCACAATGCCAAATTGAAAACTTTTATCCGTGATCTAAAGCCTGTCATTGATATGGGACCTGATGCCCTCATTATGTCTGATCCCGGGCTGATTATGATGGTTCGTGAAGCTTTTCCTGAAATGGAAATTCATCTTTCCGTTCAAGCTAACGCGGTTAACTGGGCGACAGTAAAATTCTGGCAACAAATGGGACTAACGCGGGTTATTCTTTCCCGTGAACTTTCTCTGGATGAAATTAACGAGATTCGCCAGCAGGTTCCCGATATGGAACTGGAAATTTTCGTACATGGGGCATTGTGTATGGCCTATTCCGGTCGTTGCCTATTATCCGGCTATATTAATAAACGCGATCCCAATCAGGGAACCTGCACTAATGCCTGCCGTTGGGAATATCATGTCCAAGAAGGCAAAGAAGATGATATCGGTAATATTGTGCATATGCATGAACCGATACCGACAAAAAGTATCGAGCCAACATTGGGAAAAGGCACACCAACAGATAAAGTATTTACCTTCGAAGAAGCAAAACGCCCTGGTGAATATATGTCAGCTTTCGAAGATGAACATGGTACTTACATCATGAATTCCAAAGACTTACGTGCAGTTGAGCACGTTGAGCGATTAACTAAAATGGGCGTTCACTCTCTGAAAATCGAAGGACGAACAAAATCCTTCTATTACTGCGCTCGCACAGCACAAGTTTACCGCCGAGCCATTGATGATGCTGTTGCAGGGAAACCTTTTGATCCAACGCTGCTAACAACATTAGAAGGACTTGCTCATCGCGGCTATACCGAAGGATTTTTGCGCCGTCATACCCATGATGCCTATCAGACTTATGAATACGGTTACTCGATATCCGATACCCAACAATTTGTTGGTGAATTTACGGGTGAGCGAGTCAACGGATTGGCTGAAGTGGCTGTCAAGAATAAATTCATGATCGGAGACCGTCTCGAATTAATGACACCATCAGGCAATATCCAGTTTACACTGGAAACAATGCAGGATAAAAAAGGCCAACCAATGGAAGTTGCGCCTGGGGATGGGTATATTGTCTATTTACCAATTCCTAAACAAATTGATATTAATTACGCCTTATTAATACGTAATCTAAATGGTATTAATTCTCAATATCCTCAAACGAACCGAGACTCAGACAAATAATCATCAATATCCCCTCCTGACGATGATATATTTCTTTTTTTAGAAACAGATCACATCAATACTATTTTATTTACCGTAGTATTGTTGGTGAAAAATAAAAAATTAAAAAAGTTTTACAGTAAGACTAGGAACCACCTCCTTGGCCGGCTCAATCTCCCTTGAGCTGGCCTTTTCTTTTTTGCTCTGGGAAATAAAATCAACAAGTTACAGAATTCATTCACACGATTAATTAAATAGATAAATTTAACTATTAAATCAATGAATGTTTATATTCATCTGTTTCTGATACCCTTAATATTAATAAGAAAATATTTCTACTTATTGAAATATCACACTATCTAAAGAAATGTAATTAAAATTTTCCACTGTTTAATAATTCAGGAAATCCATCATATTTAGACCAAATATTATACAATTTGATAGAATTAATCAGGTAAAGATTATGACAACAGATAATTACAATTTACTTATTGTTAAAACTATTAGTTCAACATTTACCTGACGACTATATCGACTTAATAACCCAAAACGGCTTTTGTTTCATATATACCCGTCATCTTTCAAGTTGCCTCTTTGTTGGCTGCACTCACTCACCCCGGTCACATAGTTATCTATGCTCCCGGGGATTCGCTCCCTTGCCGCCGCGATCCATCTTGAAATCCATAGGGTATATCCATAGAATAAATAAGGGCAAAATAGCCAAATCACCCCAAAGATGATAAACGATAGCGCAGTACCTGTTGCTCCCTCATAGAAATGAAGTTTAATCCCACAATAGGAGCTGCTTAGTAAACCAAAAGACAATAGAAACACATTTTTACACCGGATCAGCATGAAAAATATCATCTAACAATAACATCAAGAAAAATCAGCTTACATCAACAGATCCAATGACTTTATAAAAAATCGTTTGCAAACAAGTTACTAAAGAGAAAACGTAATAATAAATTACTCTTGGTAAATGGAAGAAAACCAAAATATCAACATTCGTAATAGAAACATGAGAAATTTTTCATCCGTGAAAAAATCAAACTATATTGATGTATTTCTTAATCAGCTAATTGATTGATGAATACAATCAAAACTAAAAATTTAGTATAATTATTATTTTGTATTATTATCACTTTTACGAAAGAATAAATAACTATATTGACTGTTGCTTACAGGATTATATAGATTTAAAAACATTGACGTCAAAAATGGTTATTTAACATATAATGGGGAAACATAGTTATAAATAAATTGACAAAATAAAAAATTATTCACACAAATAATTAAAATCAATAAAATTTATCTCTAATAGCGTTCAAAAAATATGAATACTCAACCTTATAAAACTTATTTAAATGATATAAAAACATATTAAATCTTTACAAAAAAATCATATAACAAAATAATCAGTTTAGCGATAGAAAGATAAAACGATAAATAACACTCTTATTTATCGGTTAATTAAGTTATATACCCTATGGATTTCAAGATGCATCGCGACGGCAAGGGAGTCAATCCCCGGGAGCATAGCAAACTATTTCACACCCATATCAACCACCTAAAGAATGGTAATGTCACTCTTACACTAAATAGCTACTTTGCTGGTAATAAAATTCTCTTTAAAATCCTACCTGAAGCGATCCACTACCACTTCCCTCCCAATATAACTTGTTATCCTAAAAAGGATAAATGACAATCGATAGCATCTTTTCATAACTGGAGTAAGACATGACTGATATCGCTAAGTTGTTAGGCAAAGATGCGGACAGTTTATTGCAACATCGTTGTAATACCATTCCGAGTGAAAATCTTTATCTGCCAGGTGCCGATTTTGTTGACCGCGTAATGATCGACAATAACCGACCCAATATGGTTCTGCGCTCCATGCAAACATTGTTAAATCATGGTCGCCTTGCAGGTACGGGTTATTTGTCTATTTTGCCGGTGGATCAAGGTGTAGAACATTCTGCTGCCGCTTCTTTTGCAGCAAACCCACTCTATTTCGATCCAAAAAATATCGTTGAACTGGCTATTGAAGCCGGCTGTAACTGTGTTGCCTCTACTTATGGCGTGTTATCCGCTGTTTCTCGTCGTTATGCTCATAAGATCCCATTTCTGGTTAAACTGAACCACAATGAAACACTGAGCTATCCCGCTCAATATGATCAAACTTTATATGCTAGTGTTGAGCAAGCATTCGAGATGGGTGCTGTTGCCGTTGGAGCAACAATTTACTTTGGCTCTATTGAATCACGGCGTCAAATTGAGGAAATTTCAGCCGCCTTTAAACGGGCTCATGAATTGGGCATGGTAACGGTATTGTGGGCCTACCTACGTAATTCCGCCTTCAAAAAAGAGGGGGTAGATTATCACTCCAGTGCAGACCTCACAGGCCAGGCTAACCATTTAGCAGCCACTATCGGTGCCGATATCGTTAAACAAAAAATGGCCGAAAATAACGGCGGCTATACGGCGATTGGCTTTGGTCATACCGATAAACGTGTTTACACTAATTTGACTACCGATCATCCTATCGATCTGGTCCGTTATCAGATAGCTAACTGCTACATGGGTCGCGCCGGTATGATTAACTCAGGTGGTGCATCCGGTAATAATGATTTAAGTGACTCCGTTCGTACCGCCGTCATTAATAAACGCGCAGGCGGCATGGGGTTAATCCTTGGTCGTAAAGCTTTCAAAAAATCCATGAAAGAAGGTATTGAGCTGATTAATGCGGTTCAAGATGTCTATCTGGATAAGCAAGTGACTATCGCGTAAATCAAGCTTGTCAGCGTAAATCAAACTTGTCGCCGGTGATAATGAATAGATAGTAAGTCGCTGCCAACGTTGAGTTATCCTCTTCTCACAGCCTAAACACCTTACTCTTCTTATTCATTATCACTTTCTCACCAAATCCCGAAAACACCCATCAGCTACTCTCACCACCACTGATGAAAATGGTGCACAGGCCCGATTCCTTTTCCTACATCTAACGAGTCCGCCTGTTCTAACGCCGCCTGGAGGTATGCTTTGGCAACAGGCAGTGTTGTCTGCCAATTCGAATAACGCGGACGCAAAGCAGCCAGTGCAGCGGAGAGCGTACATCCTGTTCCATGAGTATGACGAGTATTGATTCTGGGCGCAGTAAAACGCCATTCTCCCTCAACAGTAAATAGCCAATCAGGGCTTTCATGTTCTGTAAGGTGCCCGCCTTTCAGTAAAACGGCTTCGCATCCTAGCGATAATAGTTCACGCCCTTGTTTTTGCATGTCCGTTTCGGTTTTTGCTACAGAGCATTTCAATATCGCTGCGGCTTCCGGCAAATTTGGGGTAATCAACGAAACCTTCGGTAATAATCGTTCAACAACCGCGGAAACCGCTTCCGGTGCCAACAACGGATCGCCACTTTTCGCAATCATTACCGTATCCAATACAACATAAGGAACGACATAACGGCTTATTGTGTCGGCAACGACGGCAACATTGGCCGCATTGGATAACATGCCTATCTTAGCGCTATCAATTCTGATATCTGACAACACAGATTCAAGCTGTGCCGCAACAAAAGTAGGATCGATATCATAAACAGATTGCACACCACAGGTGTTTTGCGCAACAAGCGCGGTCATTACTGTTGTGCCATAAGCACCAAGTGCGGAGAAAGTTTTTAGGTCGGCTTGAATGCCAGCACCGCCACTAGGATCAGTACCGGCAATTGTCAGTGAATTGATTCTCAATAGGTACCCCTTCCAACCAGCAAAAGAAAAGCAAGTATATCCGTCATCTTTCAAGTTGCCTCTTTGTTGGCTGCACTCCCTTGCCGTCACGATGCATCTTGAAATCCATAGGGTATATCAGGAAAAGATACCTCGACTTCCCTACGCTGGCATTATCCAGATCAGGTATTACGGGTTCATCTCAGCTCTGTGAAGAGCACCCCGAGTCAAAACAAAAACACCCTATCAGATAACTAACAGGGTGATATCGGTATATCATTGTTGCCAATAAAAAATCAAACAGACAACAAATTTATTTCGTCAATCCAAAATGATTGACAAAAAAAAGTTATGCTGTAGTAACGTTTGCCGCAGAAGGACCTTTCTGACCGTCCTGAATTTCAAACTCAACTTTTTGACCTTCGGCCAGAGTCTTGAAACCCTCGCTCTGAATAGCGCTAAAATGTACAAACACATCTTTGCTACCATCAGCCGGAGTAATAAAACCAAAACCTTTAGATTCGTTGAACCACTTTACAGTACCAGTGATTTTTGCCATTTTAAGAATTTCCTTCGGATCACTTAATTCTAATTCGCCGTTCGGCGCAACATAAAAACTAGAGCAAGTTGCTGCTATTAATAGAGCTGTATAACAGAACCATACCTCGTTTACCCGAACGATTTATCACATATTCTTAATATGATGGCAAGCCATTTTTTATCAGCTATGGAGCTAACGCACATATTTAAAATTCTTAACAACAATTATTGTTTAACATAGCCGCAAAAATTTGAAAAACCAAGGTTATCCTAATTAGCTTACAGTTTATCCACTCAACAAAACCCCAGATAACATAAATAATCCTAATTTATTTTGCCTGTCTTATTATTAGATTTTTTATATCTATAGTACGGTCATAGAGACCAATCTCTACTGTTTGAGTGAAAGAAAAAATCAACACATTCCCAATATTAGTTGACTAAAACATCAGTATTAAATATACCCAATTAATACCTATCACATCTTAATATTAATTTTTCGTTTAACTTTTATTGAAAATAGCAAGAGTAGAATTCCTGAATTTAGACGTTTGTCATATTTTACGTGATACGAAGGATCTTCCCAATTTATGTCGTCGGGAAATTGGAGCAATAAATAATGAAGTTTGATTTAACCGCAGCCTGTACCCTATCAGCCACTCTTTTAGTCTCATCTGGGGCAGTGTTTGCAACAACGGCAGATACTGCTAACAAATCATTAACAACCACTGAATCTCACACCCCGATCAGTTATGGCAACAATTCGAGCAGTTTATGGGAAAAATTCAGCAATAATGTCGCTCTCACCTGGGATGCACCCAACAATGAACTTTATCTGCCGGTAATTACTTGGCATAACAGACATACCTACGATAAAGAGAAAACCGATAAATATAATGAGCGGCCCTGGGGTTTCGGCTATGGTAAATATCGTTACGACGAAGACAACGATTGGCATTCCCTTTATGCAATGGCTTTTATGGATTCTCATAACCGTTTGGAACCCATCGTTGGCTATGGATTTCAGAAGATGTGGATACCCGGTGATTTAGATGGTTTCCGAATGGGAATTGGTTTCACTCTGAGCGTTACAGCTCGTCATGATTATTATTATGTCCCTATTCCACTCCCATTACCGTTATTCTCCATAGAATATGATCGGTTATCGTTTCAAGGAACGTATATTCCCGGCACATATAACAACGGTAATGTACTCTTCGCCTGGTTACGTTGGCAGTGGTAACCGGATAAAAAATACCAGGCTGTGTGACATCAGCCTGGTATTTTTATAGTGATAATCCAGGTATACCCGTTATCTTTCAAGTTGCCTCTTTGTTGGCTGCACTCCCTTGCCGTCGCGATGCAACTTGAAATCCATAGGGTATATACCCGTCATCTTTCAAGTTGCTTCTTTGTTGGCTGCACTCGCTCACCCCGGTCACATAGTTATCTATGCTCCCGGGGATTCGCTCCCTTGCCGTCGCGATGCATCTTGAAATCCATAGGGTATAGATATTATCCCTGATCCTCTATTTTCATTTTATTACGGCGAGAATGGGACATTAAAAACCCGATCCATAACACCCCCACCCAGAATGGCATCAGGATAACTGAAATACGGATGCTATCCATCATCAAAATAATGACAAGTATAAAAGCAAGGAAAACCAGACACAGATAATTACCGAATGGATACCAAAACGCCTTAAATGACGGCTCTATCCCCTGTTTAACTTTTTCTGCCCGGAATTTTAAATGCGCCATACAGATCATGACCCAATTAATCACCAACGTTGTTACCACCAACGCCATTAATAACTCAAATGCTTTGCCCGGCATCACATAATTAATCAATACGCCAATGGACGTTGCCAAAGCAGACATAACAATGGCTCTGATAGGAACACCACTTTCATTAACTTTTGTCAACATTCCAGGAGCATTGCCTTGTTTTGCTAAACCGTACAGCATCCGACTGTTGCAATACACACCGCTGTTATAAACGGACAATGCAGCTGTTAGGACAACAATATTCAGAATGTTAGCCACCCAGAAACTATCCAGGTTATGAAAAATCATAACAAATGGACTTTCACCTTCAACGACATTGCCCCACGGATAAAGCGACAATAACACAGTCAGAGAACCAATATAGAAAATCAATATCCTGTATACCACCTGATTGGTGGCCTTAGGAATGCTGATACGTGGATTTTCCGCTTCTGCTGCGGTAATACCCACCAGTTCCAATCCACCAAAAGAGAACATGATTACAGCCATTGCCATAATAAGGCTGAAGATCCCATTAGGCATAAAGCCACCATGCTGCCAAAGGTTAGTAATGCTGGCCTGAGGCCCGCCATTTCCGCTGACTAACAGGTAAGAACCAAAAACAATCATACAGATAATTGCGGTCACTTTAATGATGGAAAACCAAAATTCTGTTTCACCATATAACCGGACATTAATTAAATTTACCGTATTGATTAAAACAAAGAAGACGGTTGCAGAAACCCAGGTTGGAATATCAGGCCACCAATAGTGGATGTACATTCCCACAGCCGTTAATTCAGCCATTCCGACCAGAGTAAACATCGCCCAATAATTCCAGCCTGATAAAAACCCGGGAAAATCGCCCCAATATTTATACGCAAAATGACTAAACGACCCCGCTACAGGCTCCTCGACTACCATCTCTCCTAGCTGACGCATAATCAGAAATGCAATAAAGCCTGCGATAGCGTATCCTAAAATTACGGAGGGGCCTGCCATTTTTATAGTTTGTGCAATACCGAGAAACAACCCAGTCCCGACAGACCCCCCCAAAGCAATAAGTTGAATATGCCGGTTTTTTAAACCGCGTTTAAGTGTTGACCGCTGCGATTGTCCTGCCATCTTGTCCTCTTGATACAACTTCTATCTTGTTATTAGTGGGAAAACAACCGCTTCCCCTTATCTGCTTTATTCAAAGCAAACAAAACACTAGCTTTAAAGGGTGGATATCGAAGATATATGTTAGCACAGATATATGATGGGAAAATGGCTGATGAGTATCAGCAACTAATCAGAAAGGCAGATATCGAGTCACAGAACAAATACCTGAATCAAACTGTTCCCCCTGATCACAATAGCTATCCAAAGCTAACAGGTACAAGAACAGACATATTCCAAGTAATACTAAGATTGCAATGGTTTTTTTTATGTCCAATTCTATTTCCTTCAAGTTCGGTCAGAACGCAATACGTTAAGAATAAAGTTGAAAAATGATATTTTACAACAATGAAACAAGAAAAATATTCATCCTGTGCTTTCATTGTGAAAAAATCGAACCGGCAGCAGTATGCATGCTAACAACATATCAGAACGCATTTAAACAAATACTAACCATGTGGATTCTATTCACTATAACAAAAAAATCAATTGTCACATTCAGTTACAATTTAAATCGTTATGTCAAGGCTTTGTCATATTTAGAAAAAGTTGTGTATACTTCCTTTCACTTTCAACCAGAACAAAATTGTTAATGCCACAGGATAATCACTTAGCACTTGTATGTGCTCTCAGCAAATGGATTGAGAATCACCTTGGCCGGGTAATCCACCTGGAAGAACTGGCAACTTACTCCGGTTACTCGCTTTGGCACATGCAGAAAATATTCAAGGAAGTCACCGGAATTTCTCTTGGTAAATATATCCGCCAGCGACGCCTGGCCGGCGCTGTTCATCTTTTGAGAAACAGCGCTTTGCCTATTTTTGATATCGCCTTAGATTTCGGCTTTGGCTCTCAGTCTCATTTCACTTATATGTTCCGCAAAGAGTATGGCATAACTCCCTATGATTTCCGGCAGAATCCAGAGATTGAGCTCGAAGTTAAATTACCTCTGCATTTCACTACTAACTGTTCGTGACACGGTAACTAAAGAACAACATTGAAACGGGCAATTATCCAACAAATTCAACCGTGCTTTCCGGCGAAAGACAAAGAGCTTCAACCTTTGTGTTCTGACCTTTTATTTGATGCCAGACACAATTTATTTGATGCCAAACACAATACTTCCCTTAACAAGGCTCTCTGAGTTTCATGGTTAGATGGACAGAGAGCTCTGTCGAATTTTTTAACGGCACTTAGTTTCCGTTAACATGAATTTGAAAAATGGACAAACTTTATTCTTATTCTTGTTCTTTGTCATACTGAATTAAATAAATCAGTACCAGAATGATAGTGATAAAAAAATGGAAAGCATTAGACACACCGTCCCACTGTTTGGACATCCACATCCCAAACCATTCGCCACCAATTGTCATAAATGCCACCTGCCAAGTCAAGAATCCCAAGGTCAGACCCGCTATCGCAATAGATTTCTTTTTATTAAAGACAGCAGCGTTAGATTTTAAATTTACCAGCAAATGAATACCGCCAATCCAACATAACACTGCCGTTAAAGTTTCTAAAGAAATAATGACAATATAACCAATGTGGTGTAGCACCGGCGAATAAATTGCACGATAGGTAATAGTTGTATCTGGAAAAACGGTGTCCATCATTAATACATGCTGTACAAATACGAAATTAGTCGCATAGTCTGTAATATTGCCAAAAGCCGCTAATGTCGCAAACAAAGCTATTGCAAAAATCATCAAAGTCTTAGATAAACGAATAATCATTTGTCAAGTCCTCAAAGAATGGTTTTAGCACCGAAAAGATCATAAAGAACACAAACTATACCCTATGGATTTCAAGGTGCATCGCGACGGCAAGGGAGTGAATCCCCGGGAGCATAGAAAGAGGCAACTTGAAAGATAACGGGTATATCATATAATCTAACAATCATCACTCTATTTCCACATATCTAATCATAGAATGACGTTTAAAATATTTTCATCTAAAATCTGACTGATATTTTTCTGTTCATACTATCATTAGATCAGTTATTATCTGATCTATTATTATTTACCTGACTATTATTTATGAACGATTCTCTAGCTGGTTCAATAAAAAGCTATTTCAGCCAAAAATTAAGTAGAAAAGATTATATTATTAGCTTTATTAAAATATCCGTTATTTTAGGAATATTAATCTTTCTCTCTGGTTACCTAGCAGAAAACAATTATGCCGCCTACATGAAATATGAGTTATCAGTGTGGTTGTATATGATCTCTATTGGCCTATGGGCAATGTGCTCCTTCGCTACGGTTTACTATTTAATCATGAAAACAGCTTACAGATTCAATGACGTAGGGCTATATGGCTGGCTAATCTCTATTTTTATTTACCTGTGCAGTGTGTTACCAAACTATTTTCCCGACAAAATAATAATGTATTCACCCTTTATCAGCCTAATTGGGATTATTCTTGCATTTATTCTGCCAGGAGGAAAAAATCATAATAAAGAGTAATATTTTCTCCATATCGCTAAAATTTCATTTAATCTGACTATTACTTAAAATAGTAATAGTCATTATAAAATAAAGCGACGATTATTTATATACACTGGATATTTTATTACTTAGCCATCACTGCTATTTCTCACCATAATCTACTTTAAAATAGCAACAATTGGAAAGATGTGATCGACAACTGCCGAGGTAAGGTTGTTACTACAGGTTAAAACAAAGTGAAGAAAAGTTCGAAGAATAGATCATGAAAATTTATAGAGTTTATGAGAAAAACTATGCCATAAAAGTCACTCCAATAAAGTTCTTTCTATGGCACGATCTCACAAGATAGTGAAAACTATTTTTTATATTTCTCAACCAGAGCCAGAGCTATTGATTCAGTTTGTGCATCAGGATTACCACTGATGTCATCTGGCCTGAAATGCATCTGGAATGCACTGATAGTCTTACGAGTATCTTCATCAAGCACACCGGTTTGTGGAATGGTGTAGCCATATTTAGCCAATGTCTTCTGGATTAACTCAACAGAAGCACCATCATGCCATTTTCTGCCAGCCATATATTTTTCAACGGTTGCATCTTCAGGCCATGCACCAATACCTTGCTCTGCCAAATTCTTCCAAGGGAAAAGTTTGCCTGGATCATACTTTCTCAAAGGTGCAATATCACTGTGACCAACGACATTAATAGGTTCAATGCCATAACGTTGAATAATATCTTTCGCCAAACGCGTTAATAGATCGATCTGTTGCTCGTTAAACGGATACCACTCTTTCTCAAGTAGCATTTCCGTAAATCCTTTATTAACAATTTCAATGCCAATCGAAGTGTCATTCAAGTCTTTCCGACCATTCCATCCACTAACACCAGCATGCCATGCCCTCTTATCTTCAGGAACCAGTTGTAGAATAACAGGCTTTCCTCTCACATAATTCGGTAACGATGGGATCAAATAATGAGCACTAACACCGCCCTGAGTGAGTATACGTAAAGAATCTTTATCATCAACAGCGGTATAGTGGAACACCAAAAACCTTACTCTGTCATTTTGACCTTGCGAAGGAAAAGAGCTATCAACTTTATAAGCGCCCCGATCTTCCAAGCTGGAACACCCCGCCAATAGCATAAATAAGCCAACCAATATGATCTTCTTCATCATTTCCCTGTCCCATCTATTAATTGAAAGCAGGATAATAACACAAAGAAATTAAATGAATACAAAATAAAATTTATGTTTTATATGATTTTTTCATAAAACTATCGGTTTTGTTCTTGGCATAAAGCACAAATGAAGATGCCTTATTCCCATAACTTAGATGGAAATAAGGCAAAAATAACAAATGAAACGTGAAAGGCTGTCAGCCGCTATATTGTTAAATCGTACTAACCATACTTTGTTCTAGCATTTCACTTGTGACCAGCCGCTTGGTTCGATTTGGCAAGATTTGCCGTTTCTTCCCAAATACCAACTTCGACCTTTTTCTGAATTTCAGGATACTGATTAATATCAAATGTCGGTAACTTACCGACACGTCTCTGTTGGTTGTAATCTTTTGCGAGTTTAAATGCGACGCCAGAAAGCAACAAGATAGCGGTCAGATTGGTAATTGCCATCAATGCCATAGACAAATCAGCCATTTTCCAAACTAAAGGCAATTCAGCCAACGCACCAAACATCACCATACCCAATGCCGCCAGACGTAAGATCATCAAGCCCGCAGTATGATTACGTTCAAGGAATACGATATTGCTTTCAGCATAAGCATAATTCGCAATGATTGATGTGAATGCGAAAAAGAAGATAGCCAGTGCAATAAATTCAGATCCCCAATCACCGACAGCGGAAGACAATGCCCGCTGAGTCAATTCTATCCCACTTATTCCTGAAATATTGCCATCAAGCACACCCGATGACAGGATGATAACAGCAGTAGCGCTACAGATAACCAGAGTATCCATAAAAACACCTAGCATTTGCACATAACCCTGAGATGCTGGATGAGGAGGATATGGAGAAGCAGAAGCAGCAGCATTGGGTGCTGACCCCATCCCGGCTTCATTTGAAAACAACCCGCGTTGAACACCTTGTGTCATCGCCTGTGCAACACCATAACCAACGGTTCCTGCAACTGCTTCCTGCAAACCAAATGCGCTTTTGAAAATCAATGCAAACACTTCCGGCATTCGTTCAAAGTTATGCCCGACGACCCAGAACGCCAAAATCAGATAAGCTATCGCCATAAAAGGGACAACTAATTCTGCAACCCGAGCAATAGAGCGCAAGCCACCAAAAATAATGGCCCCGCTAAGGATCACCAAACCGATGCCGACATACAAAGGATCAAAATTAAATGCAAAAGCAGCAGCCTGAACAATGGAATTTGCCTGAACAGCATTAAATACCAGACCAAAAGCAATAATCAGAAATATGGAGAACATAACGCCCATCCAGCGTACTCCAAGCCCCTTTTCCATATAGTAGGCCGGACCACCGCGGTAATTCCCCTTATCGTCTTTTGTCTTGTACAGCTGGGCAAGTGTACTCTCAATAAAAGAGGTTGCCATTCCAATCAGAGCAACCATCCACATCCAAAAAATGGCGCCAGGCCCACCAGCCGTTAAGGCGATTGCCACACCAGTAAGGTTACCGGTACCAACCCGTGCTGCTAAGCTGGTACACAGAGCCTGGAATGATGAAATACCTGCACTGTCAGATTTTTTACTGTTTTTCAATACTGAAAACATGTGCCCAAAATGACGGATCTGTATAAAACCTGTGCATATAGTGAAGTAAATACCAGCCCCAAGAAGAAGATAAATCAATACGGAGCCCCAAAGGATACTGTTAAAAAAGCTAATTAGTTCCGTCAAGATATTTTTCCCCTTAAATTAGTAAACCCAGTCTGACCATAAAATCGTATCCGGCAGAATTCATTGCGCTTAATATGCCTTTATAATTAACAAGTAACACAATGCTGTATAAAAGAACACAGAGATACTGGTCAGAAAAACGCTATGAATGTAACACAAGTTTGAAATTAATGTGTAATGTTTACTGACCTTTTTACATTATCCATCAGATTAAATGAATGTTTGGTGTACTGTTTTTGACTGATAGTTAATAGATATGTCATTCAATCGACTATTGCCCGTCAGTCACTTCATACACTTTTGGCTATGCCTCCTATCAGTGATTCACAACAAGCTGTGACTCATAACAACTGCATATATGAAACCCGTTACTCTAGCCCTCACACAAGTAAAAGAAGTTCTACCAATGAACCGCTTGTTAATTAAATCAACAACCTATTAATATCAAGAAAAAAAATTCAAAAATAAGATATTGTGATTAATTTTGTGAGCAGATTATCAGCTTTAACAAAAAAATCATCATTAATTTAGGAAATTTCGCATAGTGACATTTATCACATAAAACATTAAAAATCAAAAAGATAAAAAAACTCTCTTATCGGATCACTATGAAATACCAACACATATACTCAATGTAGAAAATATCACCCCAATAAATAACATAACGAATAAACATCTCAACCTATATCTGACATTTATCTGTAGGCTTCCTCAATCACAAGAACAAATGATATTTTTCCCTCAGCTATTTGTGTTAAGTTATCATTAATATTAAAAAGTTTTTAACGAATGTTCACTACTTCTTTATTTGATTATAACGAATACATTTCCGCTTATTTATCTATTCTCTGAATATATTCAAATATATATCTAATCGTTCCCATTATTCTATTCTCTATAAGATGATTGTCTAATATTTCCACAATCGGATTAAAATAAAACAACAATAAAGCCGAGATAATAAGATCCTTTTTTACAAAAGATCGAACAGTACTTTGATTACCTGCCAGATAGACCAAACCTTTAACAAAATTTGTAGAAAATTTGCTGAATGAGCAACAGAATTCTAAGTAAAATCGGGTACACTGCAAACCCAAATCACACCTATACCCTATGGATTTCAAGATGCATCGCGACGGCAAGGGAAAAATCCCCTGGAGCATAGCGAACGATGTGACCGGAGTGACCAAGTGCAGCCAACAAAGAGGCAACTTGAAAAATAACGGGTATAAACATCAAAATCCTCTCAACACAGTGACATGATCAATCGCCATCTCATTAGACTATAAAAACAACAGGCTTACCCCAACGATACATAGTTAAAACCAACTTTTACTTTACATTATATTAACATTATGTTTTAATTACATTAAAATATTATTTTATATTAAAACTATATTGTGAAAAATATGAAAAAACTTCTCTCATATGCAACATAAAACTGGATCTTTTATTATCTACTGCTAATATTTTCATTTGTTATCTTTTACAAAAAAAATATGTTTATGAAGTTAATATTGTATAAATATCTCACTTTTATTCTAAATGCATAATTTAAACAATATACGTTGAGGTTATGAATGATGTTAAGAAGAAAAAGGAAGAATCCCACTGATAACAATTTACCTATAAGAGTCTATCGTGGGAGGTCTAAATATGAATATCACCCTCCATCAGGAGGTTCAATATCCATTTGTTGTTTAAGTTCACCATTATCTGTCGTTTGGGAGGAATATGAAAAAATTCTTAACAAGGAAAAACAATAACTAAATAATAATATTTCAAATATTATACAGTAATTACTTTATTTACAGTTATAAAACCAGCGGGAGAACAAACTCCCGTTAGCGGTTTTGCCTAAATATACCAATAATAAAGATTTTTACACGCTATTAAATTAACTATCCAGTTTTAACTTCTCATATCCCCTATGGATTTCAAGATGCATCGCGACGGCAAGGGAGCGAATCCCCGGAAGCATAGATAACTATGTGACTGGGGTGAGTGAGTGCAGCCAACAAAGAGGCAACTTGAAAGATAACGGGTATTATCGTTCATCAAACCAAACTAATCATCCAACGCCTTCTCAAGATAGAAATCTTAAGTCTCCTACTTTGGTTGGCATGAAAACTCTCATCGGATTATTGGAAAAAAATAGCCAAATATTTGCCATAAGTTCGCAATTCCTACCAATTTAGAAAATTGCGAATTACACTTTTAAGTACTAGCAGAGTTTTAAAGCCCTTTTCCCCTACCAGGATCAATAAACATTGTGGTACAAATTTCCAACCCTTTCTTTGAACCGTACAAGTTCTTCTGTTAACGGGGAGTCAAGCCTAAGCATATACGTCACCAGTTTAGGAATACCACCAGCGAATGGTCTTATAGCAACGTCGCCGTCGCCATGCCGAGCCAAGTTGATCTGTGACTCTCCTGCCACACCAATCCCATACCCGGCAGCCACTAAAGTTAACAAGAGATCAAAACTGGCAACCTTTTCGGAGATATATGGAACTAACTTTGCATTTTGGAATATAGACAGAACTTGTTTCAGAAATCCCTCGTGAGTTTCCTGACCACAGACAATCAGTGAATAGCGCAAAAATTCATTCAGCTGCAATTCTTTATATGCCAAAAGCGGATGCCTAGCGGGAATAACCGCCACCAACGAATCATACCAAGCCGGTATTGCGATGATGCCATCTCGCACTATCGTAGATTGAGCGAATCCCACATCAAAAAGGTTATCACGTAATCCATTCATGTGTTGAGCTAAAGGTACCTCGTGTAAACGAATATCCGTCTCCGGCTCGTCCTCACGACATTTTGCTAACAGCTCGGCTAATTTGGATGGTGTAACGCCATCAGATAACGCAATACGAAGCTGACTATGGAATCCGGCCGCAACCGCTTTCACACTATCACGAACCTGACCGAGTACTGAAAAGATGCGAGGAGTTTGCTCCAGTAAAATTTCCCCTGCACGTGTGAGCCGGGTATTCCTTGTAGTACGTACGAATAACATCGTACCAAGATCGTCTTCCAATTTTTTGATTATTCTTGATAACGGTGATTGTTCTATATGCAGGCGTTCCGCAGCTCTAGCAAAATGTAATTCTTCTGCTACTACTATAAAACACTGTAAATGTCGTAACTTCATATATATGTAACCTCAATCTTTCACTAAACAGACTTATGCCTATTCTTTCTAAACGCTTCTTTAATTTGAATTTGTTCTTTCAGATCATCTAAATACGTTCAGCTTTAATTGGTATTGTCCCGTAGGTTAGATCAGGGGTGACATCTCCCATTATTATAAATGCCAAATTACATAAAACCTCCTTTGAGTAAACATGAAATAACCGCTCAATAGTTAGCTATCTAGATACCCCTAAATTCATTAATTTATTTAATCAATATTTACCAAACTGTACGTCAATACATTTACAATAACAATAAATAAAGCTCACTCTTCCCTTAACTATACCCATTCCCTAGAAAGCCAATTATTAAATATTCATATAAAAAACCGAAAAAACGGCCAAACAGATCCGACTGAATGCACGATTTCACCAATAACTAAGTGGAACCAGAAAATAGGATACCAATATCAGCTTACCTGATTAAGACCTAAAAGGTCTTAAAGATGACTGCAAAGGACATGATACCCACCATTATTTTATTTAGAATTCAGATAGTAAGAAGTTAAATATCGATCCGTTAAATGGAAATATGCGTTTCTCCAAACGGATCATAATGAACCATTTAGTTACAATAACGAGGTGCCTATGCCGACGGTGGAACCAGGAGACTTGGAAGTTGCCACACATGGATTTGCCGATGGAATATCCATGCAATTAGCAAAAAAGCGCACATTACACGGACCCAATGAGGTTCTAACCAAAACAGAACTTAACCTTATTATAGATGAAGCTGCTATATCATTCGGAGAATTCCTGACTGCTCTTGGCGTTGACTGGAAAAATGATCCTAACTCAAAAGACACACCGAGACGTGTTGCAAAGGCTTATGTTCTTGACCTATGGAAAGGCCGATACAAACCAATGGGACCCATCACTACATTTCCGGCAGATAACTACGATGGCATTGTATTCGACGGCTGGATAGCGCTCGATTCCATGTGCTCTCACCATCATCAAGCAATCAGTGGCTATGTTCACGTTGCCTATATGCCAAGTCAATACGGGCGTGTTCTTGGCTTGTCAAAGTTAAATCGAATAGTCGAACATTTCGGCAGACGTGGGCTCATACAAGAACGGTTAACAGCAGCAATCCACAATGCTGTAAACCAAGTATGTGAAAGAAACCAAGGCGTCGCAGTATTAGTCGATGCATCGCATAATTGTGTACGTTGCAGAGGTGTACGCCACCAGAGAAGCCGTATGAAGACACAAATGTTTTCAGGTGCATTCGCTGAAGCTGATTCACCGGCAAAACAAGAGTTCTATGAATTGATTAGAGGTATTGCATGACAATTCAATATATTACTCGCAAAGGCTCTTTTGATTCCGCTCATCGCGTAATGAATGAAAGGGTCAAATGCTTCAATATCCACGGACACACTTATCTGTATGAACTTACTTTCTCATTTGAACAGATGCAACCAATTGGATACGCGATAGATTTCAAAGAGATAAAGCGCATAGGTGCCGCATGGATTGATGAGTTTCTGGATCACGCCTCAATTCTTAATCCCAAGGATGCAGACTTCATATCCGCTGTTCATGCTACACGCAGTAAATTCCGACTGATGAGCTTAAATCGTCATGGGGAGTACTGTAATCCAACAGTTGAGAATATTGCCAAAGAAATATTCCTCACTATGGAGGTTCTTTTTAATGAATGGGATAACCTAAAAATTCATCACATCAGACTCTATGAAACACCCAATTGTTTTACAGATTGCAATGCCGAGTCGATTCATGAAGAAGAACGCAGCGCATTTCTCAGTCAACGGTTTGAGGAACTCAAAGCTTATTCACAGGCAATGGGCCGGTTTGAATATGACTCAAGAAATGTTGTGACATCCGATTCTACTCATGAGCGCTTATAAAGTAATGAATCACGATGAATGAGGGTTGACGAATATGGACAGCGATATCTTACGGACATCTCTACTAATACGAGAAACGGAAGAAGCATTGTTACGTCTTTATTCCACTGGAGAGCTCCATGGAACAGTGCATACATGCATTGGGCAAGAGTTAACAGGCGCAATAGTATGCAAGTTTCTGAAAAAAAATGACTGGGTATTCTCCAATCATAGATGTCACGGCCACTTTCTTTCACGGACAGGCGATGTTACAGGACTGATCGCAGAGGTGATGGGAAAAGAAACCGGCGTGTGTGGAGGCCGTGGAGGAAGTCAACATCTATGCAAAGAGGGATTTTTTTCTAACGGGATTCAAGGCGGGATCTTACCGGTAGCAACCGGGGCAGCTTTCGCCAAGAAGTTACGCCATGATAATTCCATCTCAATAGCGTTTATCGGAGATGGCACTCTCGGAGAGGGTGTCGTATATGAAGTATTAAATATCGCAGCAAAGTGGGATCTACCACTATTGATCGTGTTAGAAAACAATCAATACGCACAATCTACTCATATATCAGAAACATTATCAGGCAGCATAAGCAAACGCGCACAGGCTTTTGGAATGAGATATGCGAAATCTGATGTTTGGAATTGGGAACATCTGATAGCTGAGACAGAAGAGCTGATAAATTATACTAGAAACCAAAGGCACCCCGCTTTTCTACAAATCGATGCTTACCGTCTCAAAGCTCACTCCAAAGGAGACGATCTAAGAAACATAGATGAAATCGAACACTTTAATACTATTGATCCCATCAATGTCATTCTGCGTGAGCATGCTGCTGAATTGGAGACAGAAGTCGCCGGAGTTCAAGAAAGAGTAAATGATGCAATAAGAAAGGCAAAACAGGCTCGCTCATCACCGTTTTACAGCGCTGAAACACAATTGCAATCGAGATCTTCCACATTTCATCCTCTACCCAGCCAAGGGTCTAAGATTCGGCTATCCCGTGCAATCAATAAGGCATTTTTGGAAATCATGGAACTGGATAAAAATATCCTGTTCATAGGAGAAGACGTGAAAGCGCCTTATGGCGGCGCATTTAAGATATCCGATGGCCTATCCGATAGCTTTCCCGGACAAGTCATAAATACCCCCATTTCCGAAAGCGCTATTGTCGGCATCGGATGTGGGCTCGCCATGCATGGATATTGTCCTTTTGTGGAAATCATGTTCGGCGACTTCTTGACTTTAGCGTTTGACCAAATATTGAATCACGCAGCCAAGTTCAGGGACATGTACAACGATCAGGTGAAAGTTCCATTAGTGATCCGGACACCAATGGGCGCTGGCCGCGGTTACGGACCTACCCATAGTCAAACTCTGGAAAAGCATTTCATGGGAATACCAGGTCTGACGATACTGGCAATTAACAATCTTATCGATCCGGCAATAGTCTATAAAACACTTGCAAAACAGGAGGAAGGTCCTGTCCTTCTTATTGAAAATAAAATCCTCTATACCAAGAGCATTCGAAATGCTCCATTGGGGTTCACAAGCTATGCCTCTGACGATCCATTCCCAGCGGTCGTTGTAAGCCCTCTGTCAACAAACGTCGACGTTGTAATCTTCGGTTATGGTGGGCTGAGCGATCTACTGGTGGATGTAGCAGAAGAACTTTTCGTAGAACACGATGTGATTGCTCAAGTTATCTGCCCACTCCAGATATATCCGAATACGCATATATCCTTTCCCCGACAAATTTAAAATTAGCTGACGATATCAGCAATATTTGGCAATCACAGCTTGAATGCCAAGTAGTGAATCCATCGGACAATTTCTTCAAACTCGGCGGTGACTCGATGAAGGCTGCCCACACGATATCGCAAGTCGCGGCTCATATTGCCGTTGCTGTACCTCTGCGATTGCTTTTCGAAAACCCCACCCTTCAAAAATTCACCCAGCAAATTATACAGTTGATTGATGAAACACCACAAAACATTGACGATCTTTTACCTGCGTCGCCGGATAACTACGCTACACTCTCTCTTCAACAAGAGAGATTACTCAAATTATGCGCTGATGGAGATCCCTCTGACTATAACCTTTTCCGCGCTTATCGGCTCACTGGTCATCTCGATAGAGAGGCATTAAGGCAAGCACTACATCACCTAACAAAACGACACGAAATCCTTCGTAGTCGATTCGATTGGACCACCGCTTCATTTATTGGGTACTTTGAAGAAGATGCCGATCTGCCAATTGAGATAATTGACCTTTCTGCAATAGCCAAAGAAGGTCAAGACGAACAATTGATGTCCGCCTTACAACGTAATTCACAATGTATCTGGAATGTAGGCGACTGGCTGTTTCACGTAAGCCTGATTCTTCTCAAAGCAGACGAGCAGGTTTTAACACTCTGTCTACATCACTTGATTGCAGATGGTGAGTCTATTCGAATTCTCGCTGCCGAATTATCAACTTTCTATGCCCATGCGTACGGTGACAAATCAGTCGCTTTGCCAAAAGATCTACAACGACAATATCGCCACTATGCTAACTGGCAACAACAATATATCCGTGATGTATCTGTAAAACGTCAAATAAGTTACTGGAAACATAAAATGGAAGGCGCACCTTCCCTACTCGCTCTCCCTATATGCAATCAATCAGAAATCTATCAAACAAGATGTTCCGCATCAGAAGTGTTTCAGATCCCACAAGAGATTGGTGTCCTTGAATTCAGCCGCCATATAGGAGCCACACCCTATACGATTCTTATGTCAGCTTGGGCAATTGTTCTTTCCCATTATTCATCCCAACAAGAAGTCGTTATTGGCACTGCGGCGGACAACAGACAACCGGAATATGGAAACAACCTCGGTTTCTTTGCAAACAATTGGGCTGCACGCATATTCGTTGAAGATACACAAGAATTCACATTACTGACTGAATCGATACGCCGAATCACTCTGGATGCAAAGGATAATATTGATTGGCCTTTCGGCACGATTGCCGATGCACTCGCGCCTCCTGAAAAACCCAAAGTACGATCACGCATCTTTCAGGTCATGTTAATCATGCTTCCCAACGCAAAATTGACCTTACGAAACATCGAGATCATACCCGTGAACTTAGATATAGGGCGTGGCAGAGAACCTTTTGACGGTACAGTTTTAGATATGACGCTATGGATATCTGTAGAGCATGAAAATATATGTGCAAAGCTAGTATATAACGTTGATCTCTTTCAAGAGAAAACAGTGAAATCCATAGTTCGATCATTCACAGCAGTCCTTCGGAAAGCATGCTCGGAGAGCAGTATTACGCTGCTTAAACTTAAAGATACTTGTGAAACCATTGAGTAATCAAGCATGATACCAGCACAAGAATTACACCGATTAGCACACGAAGCATTAAATCGTCAAGATTTCGAACACTGCGCCAAATATTGTTACACACAGCTCAAGGCTGCAAATGAACCGTATTGTCTGCAAGATGAAATCACTCTAGATTGTATTTATATGCTACTGTTTATACATGACATTTATAATCAACAATGCCATCTCCCTTTCACTGAGAAATGGACAAGACATGATCTATTCTCCTTGGCAGAAACTTATTATACTAAGAAAATATCACTTGATACGCATATTAAGCTGAAAGTTCTCAAAGGAAAGTACCTCGCCAATACAAAATCATCACAAGCAGCAATCTTGGCGATACAAGATGCAATCATTTTGGCTGAAAACAGTTGTACCCCCTATATCAAAGCCCTTGCATTAGCTGAATTAGGCCACAAAACCATGAAAATCAGCCTTAAGCACGGGAGAGAATTGATCCGGCAAGCCCACGATATCCTGCATCAAAGTCCAATAAGTCATGAACTGTCATTGGAAAACCAAAGGTATATCCATTTTATTTCTTCGATACATGGAGTTTGCGAGTTCGATTTTGGAAACTACGAAGCAGCTATGAAACATCTGTCCAGAGTTTACGAGTCAAGCCTGCACCTCGGCATCAAATTCGACATTTCCATCTTCTGCAACTACCTAGCACAAGTCCATATCAGTCTAGGAGATTATGAAACCGCTGAGTCGCTTCTACTCAGCAGCCTTGAATATTTCATCCCTGAGAAAACGCCACACGCATGGAATGCGAATAATCGTGCACTCCTTGGCAAGGTCTATATGGAGTGGGGAAAATATGACAAGGCACGTGAACACCTCATAACAGGGTGGAAAGAGAGCAGATTGGCTCGCAACTTACCTTTAATAACGCTTGTCAGAAATTACTATGCAGAATTTCTTTTACAACGAGAAAGTAGTCCGTCCAAACAAAATATCTCCTTGGCCGAAGAAATCTTGCAGGAAAATATCTCTGAAGCACACCAAGCAGGAATATATCGTAGCAAAATTCTTTCTTTATCGCTTATGGGACAAATTTCCCTCAGCCGAAATGACTTTGACGCTGCCAAAAAATATAGCCAATCTGCTATTGATATGCTCATTCGCATGGGATGGCTACCCGCTCTCCGTACACAGGAGATCTACATGAACCACTATACCGTAGCAATCAGCTGTGGAGATATGGAGCAGGAAAAATACTGGTTATCAGAAGCTTATAATGTGGTAATGAGTATAGCTCGTCGTATTCTTGATGATACCAGACGCCTTTCATTTTTGAATCGGGTAAAAATCAATGAAATGATTGTTCACAAATATATGGAAACTTAATTTATCTGTATTCGTGAGATCTACTTTAATGACGGAAAATCAATATGAAAAATGAACATTCTACATCAATGCGAAAGCGACGAGTTGCACTGATCACGGGGGCTGCCAGAAGATTAGGCGCTGTTATCGCAAAAACATTGCATGCTGAGGGATTCAATATAGTGGCACACTGTAATACATCCCAATTAGAGGCCAACGAACTCGTTCAGGAATTAAATTCGATACGAGCCCACTCTACAATATCCGTGCAAGCCGATTTGAGTGATTTACGCAATTGTGAACCCGTCATAAATGCAACAATAAGCGAATGGGGACAATTGGATATATTAGTCAATAATGCCTCAACCTATTACCCAACAGAAATTGGATCTGTTTCCCATAGCCAATGGAATGATTTGGTCGATATTAACCTAAAAATACCGTTTTTTCTGATCCAAACTGCCATGCCTTGGCTGCATCAGGTTCGTGGGAACATAGTCAATATTGTAGATATCAATGCTCAGCGTCCTCTAAAAGGATATCCTGTCTATTGTGCTGCAAAAGCGGGCCTTGCACTACTCACAGAAGCACTCGCTTTAGAGTTAGCCCCAAATATCCGGGTGAATGGCGTCGCTCCGGGAACTATCATGTGGCCTGAAAAGAGTAATAAATTGGATGATAGCGAAAAACTCACTACTTTGAAAAAAATCCCCCTTGGCCGAATTGGTGATGGCAAAGACATCGCTGAGGCGGTACGATTTCTTGCAATTTCAGAGTATGTTACAGGTCACATCATCAGGATCGATGGCGGTGCAATACTTTCCAGATAAAAATTCCACTCTAGCAACATACGGTTTCATGATGGAATAAGTGTCAGGTGATTTAATTTTTTGCGAGTAAATATGATATGAAGCACGAAAAAGTCATAGCAGCAGTGGCAATTGGAAGTAATCTTAGTCAGCCTTATTACAACTTGTTAGCAGCAGAAAATTATTTGCTGGCATTGAGGGAAAGTACAAACTTCCGATTTAGTCCGATATATAAAACAGCACCGATTGACAGTACAGGGGCGCCAGACTACTTGAATGCCGTTGTTGTCTTTGAGACATCGCTCCCACCGGTAGTTTTGCTCACCGAGTTGCTAAGTATTGAAACTCTCAACGGCAGGAAACGCTCGTTTGTCAATGCGCCTCGAACGCTGGATCTTGATTTACTCTTATACGGGGATAAGATTATATCTACGGAGAACCTGATTGTTCCTCATCCGAGGTTTCATAAGCGCTTCTTTGTTTTGACACCACTCAATGACTTATTACCTGAAACACAACATCCACTCCTTAAAGCATCGATTAATGAACTTGAGCAAAGATTGCAAACACTTTATGAAAAAGAAAAATACATATCTCATTTCGACCAAACATTTCGATCTGTTTCTACTAACATTCATTAGAAAAGGGGCAAAAACAACACATTGTTATCAATCAAATTTCTGTGTATTAACATAAATGATTCATAAATATGGTTTCATCATAATTGGTTATTAGAGCAAAGAAATTCAACACAGCTCAGACCGTTTCAGTGTGAGCTGGAAAACACCTTAGCAAAAGGCAATGAAAAAGGGAGGAAATAATGGATAGAAGAATGAGTTAGCAGTAACTTGCAAGAGGTTGCAAGTTACTGGATAACAGCCGCCGCCTTAAAAATATATTCTTTGAATAGCAACGCCAGCGCCGCAGCAACAATAAACCATTGAAGTCGATCAAATTTACCTTCAAGTTTATCAAAACGTTTATCTATGGATTCAATACGCTTATCCATAACATCGAAGCGTTTATCAATAGATTCAAAGCGTCTATCTATTAATTCGAATTGCTTATCAATAGATTCAAAGCGTTTATCAAGTGATGCAAAGTTAACTTCGGTCTCACGGCGCAGATTATCAACATTTTCCTGAGTTGCAAGATGTTGCATATTCTGCCCTCGATGTAAGAGAGCATTCAGTACATCACTCGTGTTAAACTCTATTTTTTTATCATCTGAGCCACTCATTTTTTACTCCCTTTCCCTATTAGACAGAACGAATATTAATCTCAGTATATACCTGTTATCTTTCAAGTTGCCTCTTTGTTGGCTGCACTCGCTCACCCCGGTCACATAGTTACCTATGCTCCCGGGGATTCTCTCCCTTGCCGTCGCGATGCATCTTGAAATCCATAGGGTATACACTCACTGGCAAAATTTAGAAAACCCCACGGAAGCATTAACTACCGTGAAGCTTTCGTAAGATGACAGATTACATATGCTGAATAATCGCGTCACCAAATTCACTGCATTTCAGCAGCTTAGCGCCTTCCATCAGACGTTCGAAATCATAAGTCACGGTCTTCGCCGCGATCGCGCCTTCCATACCTTTCACGATCAGATCTGCGGCTTCTGTCCACCCCATGTGACGCAGCATCATTTCAGCGGAAAGAATCACAGAACCTGGATTCACCTTATCCTGACCGGCATATTTAGGTGCTGTACCATGAGTCGCTTCAAACAGAGCACATTCATCACCGATGTTTGCTCCCGGAGCGATACCAATACCACCAACCTGAGCAGCTAGTGCATCAGAAATATAGTCACCATTCAGGTTCATACAGGCGATAACATCATATTCAGCAGGGCGCAACAGAATCTGTTGTAAAAACGCATCTGCGATGACATCTTTGACAATGATCTCTTTACCGTTTTTCGGATTCTTAATTTTCACCCAAGGACCGCCATCCAACAGTTCACCGCCGAACTCTTCACGAGCAAGCTGATAACCCCAGTCTTTGAAAGCACCTTCGGTGAACTTCATAATGTTGCCTTTGTGAACCAGAGTGACAGATTCACGGTCATTATCAATTGCGTATTCGATGGCAGCACGAACTAAGCGTTTAGTGCCCTCTTCAGAACAGGGTTTCACACCGATACCACATTGCTGTGGGAAACGGATTTTATTTACGCCCATCTCTTCTTGCAGGAATTTGATCACTTTATCCGCTTCGGCAGACCCCGCTTTCCATTCAATACCGGCGTAAATATCTTCCGCGTTTTCACGGAAAATAACCATATCGGTCAATTCAGGTTGTTTGACCGGGCTTGGCGTTCCCTGGTAATAACGAATAGGACGAAGGCAAACATACAGATCTAATTGCTGGCGCAATGCTACGTTCAGAGAACGAATACCGCCACCAACCGGCGTCGTCAGAGGACCTTTAATGGCGACGCGATATTCACGGATCAGATCCAACGTTTCATCCGGCAACCAAACATCTTTACCGTATACATGAGTCGATTTTTCACCGGTGTAGATTTCCATCCAGGAAATTTTACGCTCACCCTGATAGGCTTTCTGAACCGCTGCATCAACAACTTTCAACATTGCAGGGGTAACATCGACACCAATCCCATCCCCTTCGATATAAGGGATGACCGGGTTATTCGGAACAACCAGTTTACCTTTAGCGTCGACTGTTATTTTTTTACCTTCCGCCGGAATAACTACTTTGCTTTCCATTAACCTCTCCTTTCAAGTAAGCGTAATACCTTGTTAATTTTTTGTAAGGGACGTGTCAATACTACTTGAATATTCTGCGAACGCCAATTGATAGCAGACTAATGTATAATACCCCTTCCATTTTATTCAGTGATCTATAATGACAAATTTCGCTATTAAAAAACACAAACTTAACCGATTCAGCCAAAGAAAAATATCGCATTCTGTCAAAAAACCAACAGTACCTCGTCGAGTGTTGATATTTAACAAACCCTATGATGTTTTACCCCAATTCACTGATGAAATGGGCAGAACAACGTTAAAAGATTTTATCCCGTTCCCTAATGTGTATGCTGCCGGGCGTTTAGATCGTGACAGTGAAGGATTATTAATTCTGACGAATGACGGTAAACTTCAAGCACAGCTAACCCAACCGAATAAAAAAACAGCCAAAGTTTATTATGTGCAAGTTGAAGGCGTTCCAGATGAAATCTCTCTCGATAAGTTACGCAATGGCATCATATTAAAAGATGGGCCTACCCTACCCGCAGGTGTCGAGTTAGTTCATGAACCGACATGGCTTTGGAATCGCCATCCACCGATTCGTGAACGTAAAAATATTCCGGTAAGCTGGTTAAAAATAACACTTTATGAAGGCCGAAATCGTCAAGTGCGCAGAATGACAGCACATATCGGTTTTCCTACACTTCGGCTGATTCGTTTTAGTATGGGAAACTTACAATTAGGCAAGATGAAACCCGGAGAATGGAAGGAGATCAATTTTGTTTAGCCCCCACATCACAGTTGCCTGTGTTGTCCATGCCCAGAATAAATTCCTGGTAGTTGAAGAGACAATTAATGGCAAAGCAGTATGGAATCAACCCGCTGGTCATCTTGAAGCGGGTGAAACATTGTTACAAGCGGCGGAACGCGAATTATGGGAAGAAGCCGGTATTCAGGCTAAGCCGCAAGCACTGCTGAAAGTTCATCAGTGGGTTGCACCAGACGGCACCCCCTTTATCCGTTTTCTGTTTCTGGTTGAAATGGAACAACAAACCGTAACCCATCCACAAGACCATGATATTGACAGTTGCCATTGGGTTACAGCAGAGCAAATATTCAGTAGCCATTATCTTCGTTCTCCACTCGTCGCAGAAAGTATTCGCTGTTACCTGCAAAACGAAAAGCATCCTGTCACCCTACTGGATAGTTATGTTTCTCCGTTTATTTAATAACAAAACAGTGATACGTTTGATGCACCCCGATTTGCAACGTGTTAAAGTACGGCGCTTGTTTTTTTCTCCAGTGAGATTCCCATGTCAGATAACAGCCAGAAAAAAGTCATTGTCGGCATGTCCGGCGGTGTAGATTCCTCCGTTTCCGCCTATTTGCTACAACAGCAAGGTTATCAAGTGGCTGGCTTGTTCATGAAGAATTGGGAAGAAGATGATGATGAAGAGTACTGTTCAGCCGCGACTGATCTGGCTGATGCCCAATCCGTTTGCGATAAGTTGGGCATCGAACTTCATACCGTCAACTTTGCTGCCGAATATTGGGATAATGTTTTCGAACATTTTCTTTCTGAATATAGAGCAGGCAGAACACCTAACCCAGATATTCTATGTAACAAAGAAATTAAGTTTAAAGCATTTCTGGAATTTGCTGCTGAGGATTTAGGCGCGGATTATATCGCAACAGGTCATTATGTTCGCCGCAGAGATATTAACGGTAAAAACCAATTATTACGTGGGCTAGATAACAATAAAGACCAAAGCTACTTCTTATACACGTTGAGCCACCAGCAAATTGCTCAAAGCCTATTTCCGGTCGGTGAACTGGAAAAACCGGAGGTCCGTCGTATTGCTGAAAAAATTGGTCTGGTGACGGCAAAGAAAAAAGATTCCACCGGTATCTGTTTTATTGGCGAGCGCAAATTCCGTGACTTCCTTGGCCGTTATTTACCAGCCAAACCAGGCCCGATTATGACAGTAGATGGAGAATCCCTTGGTGAACATCAGGGGCTGATGTACCACACGCTGGGTCAACGTAAAGGTCTGGGAATCGGTGGAACGAAAGAAGGCAGCGAAGAGCCGTGGTATGTCATAGATAAAGACGTTCAGAACAACATCCTGATCGTGGCACAGGGGCATGAACACCCCCGTTTAATGTCTACCGGCCTTATTGCTCAGCAACTTCACTGGGTTGACAGACAGACATTAACTGAAGAAATCCATTGCGTCGTCAAAACACGTTATCGTCAGCAAGATATTCCTTGCACTGTCACCCCCATAAACGAAGATAAAATAGAAGTCCGTTTTGCTAACCCTGTCGCCGCAGTCACCCCCGGCCAATCAGCCGTCTTTTATCAGGGTGAAATTTGTCTTGGCGGTGGAGTGATCGAACAACGTTTGCAGGAGTAATTGTGGCAAAGAATTATTACAACATTACACTAGCGCTGGCGGGAATTTGCCAGTCAGGTCGCTTGGTACAACAACTTTCTCATGAAAACCAGTGTGATACTGATGCTGTTGCCACTATGGTTAATAGCATTTTAAACACCAACCCGGCATCTGTTTTAGATGTGTTCGGCAATCATGAACGCAATCTGAAAATTGGTCTGAACGCAATGCTAGGGATGTTTAATAGCTCTAACAATGGTATTTCTGCCGATCTCACCCGCTATATCTTGAGTCTGATAGCATTGGAGCGCCGGCTAATTAAAAATCAGGCAGCTTCCGATGCATTGGGTAACCGTATCAGTTTACTAGAACGTCAACAGGCATATTTCGAACCCATGTCAGAAGGGATGTTCAATGCGCTGGCCGGTATTTATGTCGATGTTATCAGCCCATTAGGCCCACGAATCCAAGTAACTGGTTCCCCTGATATTCTGCGCAATCCACTTGTACAAGCGAAAGTCCGGGCTATTCTACTGGCTGGCGTCCGTTGTGCGGTCTTATGGCAACAAGTTGGCGGTGGTCGCTTGCAATTAATGTTTTCTCGTCAACGCCTGATCCAACAGGCGAAAGATATTCTTTCTCATTGTTAAATAAAATCCGGGAGTTGCTACCAATGGAATTATCCTCACTGACTGCTGTTTCTCCAATCGATGGCCGTTACGGCGATAAAGTCAGCGCATTACGTACCATTTTTAGTGAGTTTGGCTTACTGAAATTCCGCGTGCAGGTTGAAGTACGTTGGCTGCAAAAACTGGCAGAATGTGCTGAAATTAAAGAAGTTCCCGCTTTTGATACAGACGCAAACGCTTACCTGAATGAAATTATCGCAAATTTCAATGAGCAGGATGCAATGCGTATTAAAACTATCGAACGCACCACTAATCACGATGTCAAAGCAGTGGAATATTTTCTGAAAGAGAAAGTTGCGCATGTTCCTGCACTACATCAAGTTTCTGAGTTTATTCACTTTGCCTGTACTTCTGAAGATATTAACAATCTAGCTTATGCGCTGATGCTACAAACAGCCCGTGAAGAGGTACTTTTACCCCAATGGCGCCAGATGATTGATACCATCAAAAAAATGGCGAGTGAATATCGAGACTTACCCCTGTTATCTCGCACTCACGGCCAACCCGCCACACCTTCCACGGTTGGTAAAGAGTTTGCCAATGTTGCTCATCGAATGGAACGCCAGTATCGTCAACTGGAACAAGCCGAAATACTCGGCAAAATTAATGGCGCCGTGGGTAACTATAATGCCCATATAGCCGCTTACCCACAGGTTGATTGGCATCAGTTTAGTGAAACTTTTGTGACTTCACTTGGCATCACATGGAATCCATACACGACCCAAATCGAACCCCATGATTATATTGCTGAATTGTTCGATACCATCGCCCGTTTCAACACGATTCTGATCGATTTTGACCGTGACATTTGGGGTTACATCGCACTTAACCATTTCAAACAGAAAACGGTTGCCGGTGAAATCGGTTCTTCCACTATGCCACACAAAGTCAATCCAATTGATTTTGAAAACTCGGAAGGCAATTTGGGGCTGGCAAATGCGGTATTTAGTCATCTGGCAAGCAAGTTACCGATTTCCCGTTGGCAACGAGATCTGACTGATTCAACCGTATTACGCAACCTTGGTGTTGGCCTGGGATATGCTCTGATCGCTTATCAAGCTACGATGAAAGGCTTAAATAAGTTAGAAGTCAATGAGCAACACCTACTGGATGAGCTAGATCAAAACTGGGAAGTGCTTGCTGAACCTATCCAGACAGTAATGCGTCGCTATGGTATCGAAAAGCCTTATGAAAAACTCAAAGAACTTACCCGTGGCAAACGCGTCGATGGTGAAGGAATGAAAACCTTTATCGATGGGCTGGATTTACCGGAAGAAGAGAAAATACGACTGAAAGCCATGACGCCGGCAAATTATATTGGCCGTGCAATTACACTGGTTGATGAATTGAAGTAGTTGATATTCAACAGACGGATAAAACATCCGTCTGTTGCTATCCTTATATAAACCAATCCCAAACATACTTTAAAGTTATATTCTCTATTTCCACTTAACGTCTTGCTGTTACAGATCCATGTATCTAACATATTCAGCCAGAACCATGACATTGAATTTTTTACCGGCAGTTTTGTCTATATAACAATCCAAATGAATTGATTATTACAATAACTGCCTGCTGGAGTTGAGAAGGATTATTCCATGCGGATATTGATCGTTGAAGACAACATGTTACTGCGTCACCATTTAACGGTACAGCTTCGCGACACCGGTCATCTAGTTGATGCCGCTGCAAACGCCAAAGAAGCCGATTACTATCTGGTCGAGAGCGAACCCGATATTGCCATTGTTGATCTTGGTTTGCCCGGAGAAGATGGTTTGAGTTTGATCCGTCGCTGGCGCCAAAAAGATGAAAAACTCCCCATTCTTGTTTTGACCGCCCGCGAAAGCTGGCAAGAAAAAGTCACGGTTCTTGATGCAGGAGCAGATGATTATGTTACCAAGCCCTTTCATCTTGAGGAAATTATTGCCCGTATGCAGGCACTCCTACGCCGTAATAATGGGCTGGTTTCTCAGATTATTGAATTCCCACCTTTCAAAATTGATCTGTCACGCAAGGAATTTACAGTTTACGGAGAGAGCGTCAAACTAACGGCGTTTGAATACCGAATCATTGAAATACTGATGTGTAATAGCGACAAAGTTGTCACTAAAGAGTCATTAATGCGCCAATTATATCCCGATGCTGAACTACGCGAAGGTCACTCCATCGATGTCTTAATCGGCCGACTAAGAAAAAAAATATTAGATATTTGGCCTTATGAAGCTATCGTGACTGTCCGGGGCCAAGGCTATCGCTTTGATGTGTAAAACTTTCATGGGTAAAAAAGTGCTTAAGCACAAAAAGCAGCCTTTCTCACTCCGTACCCGGTTTTTAATGGCAACGGCTGCGGTTATTCTTGCTCTTACCATGTCTTACGGTATTGTTGCCATTGTCGGTTACCTGGTCAGTTTTGATAAAACCGCTTATACACTGCTACGCAGTCAGAGTAATCTATTTTTCAGCCTTGCTCAGTGGAATAACAATCAGCTGGATATTTCAGTCCCCCCCAATTTCACACTGAATAACCCATCATTGGTTCTGATTTATAACAACAAAGGTACCATCCTCTGGCGTCAACACCATATCCCAAAAGTCGAAAACTCTATTCCTAGTGAATGGTTAAAAGAAGACGGTTTATATGAACTGGATACTGATCTAAAAAGCAGCCGGGATTTGCTAAAAAACTCGGCTAACACACAAGGACAATTAGGTAAACTTAATTCACTTGACGAAAATGAAGATAATGAGCTAACTCACTCCGTTTCTGTCAACAGATATAGTGCGACAGCTCATTTGCCAGCGTTGACGATTGTAGTCATTGATACCATTCCACAGGATTTACAAAAAACGGTTCTGGTGTGGGAATGGTTCGGTTATGTATTGATTGCCAATCTTATTCTGGTTATCCCATTAATCTGGCTGGCAGCACACTGGAGTTTACGGCCAATTAAATCGCTTATTCATCAGATCAGTTCATTAGAAAAAGGTGAACGGGAAAAACTGGATGAAAATCCACCGACAGAGCTGCGGGGGCTAGTTCGTAACCTTAATGTGTTGCTCAATAATGAACGCAATCGCTATACAAAATACCGAACAACACTGGCTGATCTGACACACAGCTTGAAAACGCCACTGGCTGTTTTACAATCAACTCTCCGTTCTTTGCGTGACAGCAAACAAATGACTATTCAACAGGCAGAACCCATCATGCTTGAGCAAATTGGCCGTATTTCTCAGCAGATAGGCTATTATCTGCATCGTGCCAGTATGCGCAGTGAACACAGCACTATTATGCGGAAAGTCTCTTCTGTTCCTGCTTTACTAGATAGCCTGTGCAGCGCTTTAACAAAAGTTTATCAGCGTAAAGGTGTCAGTCTCACGTTAGATGTCTCACCGGAAATCACCTGGCTTGGTGAGAAAAATGACTTTATGGAAGTCATGGGTAATGTGCTGGAAAACGCTTGTAAGTACTGCCTTAAATTTGTTGAGATCTCTGTGGCGATTGATCACGATTCGGTAATGATTATTGTCGATGACGATGGTCCAGGGGTGCCAATTGAAAAATGGGACATGATTTTCCAGCGAGGTCAACGTGTTGATACTTTAAAGCCTGGTCAAGGGCTTGGATTGTCAATTGCTTCTGAAATTATCGAACAATATAAAGGCGATATCAGTATCAGTGACAGTCCACTTGGTGGTGCCAGAATTTGCGTTATGTTCCGATGCCAGCAAATTAATGACGATGATTAGTTAAATATGCCAGTGTAGTCTGATACTGAGTTTAACTATTCGTTATAATACCCTGAAATTCACTTCACACTCAGGATGTCACTATGGACTATCAGTTGAATCTGGACTGGCAGGCATTTTTGCATAATCATTGGCAAAAACGGCCTTTACTGATTAAACAAGGCTTCCGTCAATTCATTGATCCCCTTACTCCCGATGAACTCGCGGGGCTGGCTATGGAAAATGAAGTTGACTGCCGTCTGGTCAGCCAGAAAAATGGCCGTTGGGATGTCTCTCATGGTCCATTCGAAAGTTACGATCATTTAGGTGAAAAAGAGTGGTCACTGCTGGTACAAGCGGTTAATCACTGGCACCATCCTTCCGCCGCATTAATGCAACCATTCCGCGTATTATCTGACTGGCGGATAGATGATCTGATGGTCTCCTTCTCCGTTCCCGGTGGTGGTGTTGGTCCGCATCTAGATCAATACGATGTGTTTATCATTCAAGGAATGGGCCGCCGTCGCTGGCGCGTTGGGGAAAAGCTACCAATGGAACAACGCTGCCCTCACCCCGATCTATTACAGGTCGATCCCTTTAATGCCGTTATTGACGAAGAGATGGAACCAGGTGATATTCTCTATATCCCACCAGGATTTCCTCATGAAGGTTATTCCATCGAAGATTCACTAAATTATTCAGTTGGTTTCCGCGCCCCCAATTCCCGTGAACTGTTCAGTAGCTTCGCCGATTATGTACTGGCTAGTGATTTAGGCAGCTATCGTTATAGCGATCCCGATCTGACTTTCCGCGAAAATCCGGCGCTGGTCCAACCGCATGAACTATCAGCGCTACACACCATGATGAACGAGTTATTAGCACAGCCTGACACTTTCCAGCAATGGTTTGGTGAATTCATCTCTCAGTCACGGCATGAACTTGATATTGCTCCACCAGAGCCACCTTATGAAAGTGATGAAATTTATGAATTAATGAAACAAGGTGAAAATCTCCACCGCCTTAACGGATTACGGGTTATCAGGGTTGGTGATCAATGCTTTGTTAACGGTGAATTAATAGATACACCTCATATTAAAGCGGCTGATGTTCTTTGCTGCCATTATCAAATTAATGCAGAAATGCTTGGTGAAGCGATAGATGATGTTCGTTTTATCAGACTGCTCACTGCATTGGTCAATAGTGGTTACTGGTACTTTAATGATTGATACCTCACCTCAAGAGGTTAATTTCAATAAGGTTGATTTTCTCCCCACTAAATCACAAGTGATTATAGTGGGGGGTTCTTAAGTTCGCTTCGCTCTCAATTAGCATTCAGGAAGGAGAATTCCGCACAGTTTGTTAAGAACTTGTCGTGCCAGGATTTGCCGTTAATATCCGATCAAATTAACTAGTGCTGCAAAACGCCTGACTCATTTCCGACTTTTTAGACAACAGTGCGGTTAATTCAGCAATACGCATGACAACACTTACAGCCTGCTCCATTCCTTCCAACGAAACAAATTCATGTTTGCCATGATAATTATACCCCCCCATGAATATATTCGGGCAAGGTAAACCACGAAACGACAATTGTGCGCCATGAGTACCACCACGAATCGGTTTAATAACGGGTTCAATATTACAATCCAGCATTGCCTGTTTGGCAATCTCAATAACATGCGGATATTTGATAACTTCATCATGCATATTGTAATAATTGTCATCGATAGTCAGTTCGATATAACAACCAGGATGCAGCCCCTCACCGGCTTTTTCAGCAATTTTAATCATCTTCTTTTTACGTTCTTCGAAGTTATTCCGATCAAAATCACGAATGATATAGTGCATTTCAGCACACTCAACCGTGCCTTTAATACGTTGCAAATGATAGAAACCTTCATATCCATCGGTATGCTCCGGTGTCTCTTCCGATGGCAATGCTTGATGGATATGGATCGCCAGTGATAAAGCATTGATCATCACATTTTTAGCACTACCAGAGTGAACATTATTACCAACAATCTTAACGGTTACTACCGCTGCATTGAAATTTTCAAATGCCAGTTCACCTACACCACCACCATCTACGGTGTATGCCCACTCAGCATCAAATGAATTAATATCAAAATAGCGTGCTCCTTTACCTATCTCCTCATCAGGTGTAAACGCAATTCGAATATCACCATGTAAGATATTGCTATTTTTCAGACGAACCATTGCAGTAATGATTTCTGCAATACCCGCTTTATCATCAGCACCAAGCAGCGTTTTACCATCGGTGGTAATCAATGTTTTCCCCAACATATTATGCAAGATAGGAAACATAACCGGCGATAACACTTCATTACCCGCACCCAGAGCAATTTCACCACCTTGATAATTTTCCAACATTTGTGGACTTATATTTTTTCCAGAAAAATCAGGTGAAGTATCAAGGTGAGCAATAAAACCGATAACAGGTACAGGCCAAGATGTATTGGCAGGTAATGTTGCCATAACACAGCCATGAGCATCCTGTACCACATTAGAAAAACCTAATTCGATCAACTCCTGTTTCAGCGCTTTGGCGAGTTCGAGCTGCCCATGACTACTGGGAATCGTCTTTGCTGACGGCTTTGACTGAGTATCAAAAGATATGTATTTAAAAAAACGTTCTAGTAATCTGTCCATTATTCTCTTCCCCCAGGGATTTAGCTACCCATTATGAGGAAGAGAAACACAATAATTATTGCGTTAAATCAGCTTTAAATTCTTTAATACTATCAATTAACCTTCGAGCATACTCATCTACTATCTTACTGGCTGGTCCATAATGCTTTTCATCAAATAGACTTTCTACTTGACTCGGTTCCAGGTTCAGCTCTACCGTGTGCGCCCCTGCCAGTTTAGCTTCATGTACAAATCCAGCCGCAGGATAAACATGACCAGAAGTGCCGATAGCGATAAAAATATCTACCTGAGACAGTGCAGAATAGATCCGTTCCATTTCCAAAGGCATTTCACCAAACCAAACAACATGTGGACGCAATGGCGAGGGGAACTGACAACAATGGCAACGTTCATCTGTCGTCAAATCGTCTGTCCACTCAAACACTTGCCCAGATTGGCAACAACGAATTTTGAACAACTCACCATGCATATGCACCGTGCGATAGCTGCCCGCCCGCTCATGAAGATTATCGATATTCTGAGTAATCAACAAAAAATTATCGCCAAGCTCATGCTCCAGCGCGGCTAAAGCATAATGCGCTGCGTTCGGTTCTATTTCTGATTGCTGAAGTTGATGACGCCGGGCATTATAAAATGCCTGCACCAATTCTGGATCCTTCTGAAATCCCTCAGGTGTAGCAACATCTTCCACCCGATGTTCTTCCCACAGCCCATCGGAGGAGCGGAAAGTCCGAATACCCGATTCAGCCGAAATACCGGCTCCTGTCAATACCACGATGTAAGGTTTTTTCATATTAATCGCCAATCGATTATCCCTATAAAAAATCCGACTACGAAATCTCTGCTGTCTCAAACGCTTAACCTTACGAAGCCGACCAAGCCGACTAAGCCGACGACAAACTCGCATACTGATTTCCTTCAAGATTTCTTAAATATTGCTTAGGTTTCTATTTTTTATACCATAACGTTTTGATTAGCTCATGCCAATAATAGATTAATTATTTTCCACTTAATATTCGTGCCGGCTCAAGTCTACTTGCCCGTCTTGCCGGATACCAACTGGCTAATAAACTCAGAATCAGAGCCGTCGCCAGAACATACAGAACATCCATGCCATGTAACTCAGATGGCAGGAAATCAATGAAGTAAACATCACCGGAAAGAAATTGATGCCCGATCAGCTTTTCCAGCCCATGAATAAGCGCCGTCAGATTCAGTGATGCCAACACGCCAGCTATAGCACCGGCAATACTGCCCGTCATCCCCGTCAGTAACCCATACCAGAGAAAAACCGCTCTAATTTGCCTATCCTTAGCGCCGAGGGTTCGCAGGATAGCAATATCACTGCTTTTATCTTTTACCGCCATAATCAGGGTAGAAACGATATTAAAACACGCCACGCCAATCACCAGAATCATCGCCAGATACATAATGCTACGTACCATCTGAATATCATGATACATATAGCCATAATTTCTTATCCAACTGCTGATATAGACATATTCCTGTGACGCTTCGCCGGCAAACCTTACTCGTTGATCAGCGGCAAACACATCATCAACCTTGATCGCAATACCAGTAATCCCTTGCCCATAATCCAAATATTGTTGAGCATCGGCCAAAGGGACCAAAGCCAAACTATGATCAAGCAAACCACTCAATCGAAAAATTCCGCTAACTTGTAAACGAATCCGTTTTGGTTGCAACAATTTCATTTCGGGATCACTGTTCGGGATCATAACAGTCAGCCAGTCACCTTGTTTAACCTTCAAGGCATTTGCGACTCCCTGCCCCAGAATGACCTGTTGATGACCCGCCTGAAAATTTTGCCAAGCATTATCTTGTACAAATTGTGGTAATGAGCTGACCTGAGCCTCTGTGGTTAAATCAACCCCTTTCACCTGAACCGCATGCAAGCTGGCGCCTTTTTCCATCAATCCAGTGAAAGTAATATAAGGTGAAGCAGCAACCACACCGATAGTGTCTTTTACCCGTTCCAATGCAGGCTGCCACTGTTCAAAAGGCTGATGAACCGTATAAATTTCACCATGAGGAACAACAGAAAGGATACGGTTTCTCAATTCTCGTTCAAAACCATTCATGGCACTTAGACCAATAATGAGAACAGCGACACCAAGCATAATCCCTAGCGTAGAAATCACAGAAATCAGAGAGACCATACCGCCACGGCGGCGCCCGCGACTAAATCGTAAGGCAGTGACCAAAGAGAGAGGCAAATTCGCCATTACAACGCTCCCGTCACGGTCAATTCATCCTGTAAATAACCATCACACATCTCCACCTGACGATTTAATCTGCCGGCGAGATTCAAATCATGGGTGACAACCAGAAATGCCGTGCCTTGCTGCCGGTTAAGCTCACCCAGTAATGCAAAGATGCTATCTGCATTACGTAAATCAAGGTTACCGGTAGGTTCATCCGCTAAAACTAACGAAGGTTCATTAACCAACGCTCTGGCAATTGCCACACGCTGGCGTTCTCCCCCTGACAATTCTGATGGACGGTGATGAGCGCGCTTCTCCAAACCAACAGCCGCCAGCATTTCGAATGCTTTCTTCTGTGCCTGACCGCGGTTTTTACCGCCGATCAACAGTGGCATAGCGACATTCTCGATCGCATTAAAATCTGGCAACAGATGGTGAAACTGATAAATAAAGCCCAATTCATGATTTCGCAGTTCTGCTCTGGCTCCTGAGGACATTTTATTCAAAGAGTGCCCTTTAAAAAGAACTTCACCAGAAGTCGGTGTATCCAACCCACCAAGCAAATGCAGAAGCGTACTCTTACCTGAGCCGGAACTTCCCACAATCGCCATCATTTCACTCTGATTGATAGCAAAAGTGACATTTTTCAGCACTTCGGTCATTACTTGACCTTCCTGGTATTTTTTACACAGATTATTACACAACAATAGTGGTTGATTATTCATAACGCAAAGCCTCAGCAGGTTGGATGGCAGCAGCACGCCAGGAAGGATATAACGTAGACAATAGGGCTATCGCCATCGCTGAAATTGCGATTGTAGCAACCTGTAGCGGCTCAATGGCAACAGGCAGCTCAACACCTGAGGTCAATAAGCCAATAAGTGGCATTAAGTTATTAAGCTGACTGGAAAGCAGAACACCAAGCCCAGTTCCCAGTAAAGTGCCGATGATCCCGGCTCCCGCTCCCTGGATCATAAAAATCGCCATAACCTGACGACGTACCAGTCCCTGTGTCTGCAAAATCGCCACTTCTCCCTGTTTTTCCATTACCAGTAAACCAAGCGAAGTGATGATATTGAATGCAGCCACAGCAATAATCAGGCTTAACAATAAGCCCATCATATTTTTTTCCATCCTGACCGCTTGGAAAAACTCACCTTTACGTTCGCGCCAATCCTTCCATAACAACCCTTCTGGTAGAGTTTGTAAGCTCAAACTATCTACAGCCAATGGTTCTGAGAGATAGAGACGCCAGCCAGTAATGTGACCTAGCGGATAGCGCATCAGACGGGCAGCATCTTGCTGATTAACCAGAATCTGTGTGCCATCGACTTCGCTATTAGACGCAAAAGTGCCAATAACAGTAAATAGACGCTGACTGGGAATACGCCCCATTGGTGTCAACTGACTTGCGCCAGGCACCATCAGGCGAATGCGATCACCGCGTTTTACTCCAAGCTCCCCGGCCACTCTTTCGCCCAAAATAGCATTGTAGCTACCGGGTGCAAGTTGATGACGATAAGCGCCGATTAAATATTCAGTCAGCGGTTCATATTCATCAAAAGCGATACCCAACATTACACCAACACCGACATTCCGGGCGCTTTGCAATACAACATCACCCATCACCAATGGCGTAATCCTGTTAACCTGCTTTAGATCCGCAAGTTCACTGGCAGGATGCGCTTTTGGGTCTAGCGAGCCATTTACCGACGTCACAACCGCCTGTGGCATAAAGCCAAGAATACTGGTTTCCAGTGAACGCTCAAAACCATTCATCACGGACAATACTGTAATTAATGCGGCAACACCGAGGGTAATGCCAATTGCTGACAGCCAAGAAACAAACCGACCAAATTTATCAGCCGCCCGACCACGCATATACCGCAAACCTATAAATAATGAGACAGATTGAAACATGAAATCTGTTACGCCCCTGTTGCCAAAGCAAAGTGTTCGGGGATAATAAAGGGTAGTTATATTTTATGGAACCACCAACATCCAGATTCTGTGGTTTTTTTATTTTCTCTCAACCAGCCAGCGTGTTTACTCGAAGACCATTATGTGTCGAAAGCCTGTTGGGAATGGACTGAATCATAGAGAACACATTTACGCCTATGTCCTCAAAATATCGTTATAAACTTCCCGAACGTCGCGGTGATAACCGTCAATTAGGCCAACTTACTGGTGCTGCTTGCGCTGTAGAGTGTGCTGAAATTGTCGAACGCCATCAAGGCCCTGTCGTACTGATAACCAAGGATATGCAAAACGCCTTACGTCTGCATGATGAAATCCATCAGTTTACCGACTTCTCTGTTGATCTCCTTTCCGATTGGGAAACACTGCCCTATGACAGCTTCTCTCCTCATCAGGAAATCATTTCCAACCGTCTGTCTACACTTTACCGTCTGCCGACGATGACCAAAGGTGTTTTAATCCTGCCGATAAATACCTTAATGCAACGGGTTTGCCCTCATAAGTACCTTAACGGGCATGCACTAGTGATGCACAAAGATCAGAGGCTCTCACGAGATAAACTCCGTACTGAATTAGAACAAGCTGGCTATCGTAGTGTCGAACAAGTTCTTGAACACGGCGAATTCGCTACTCGTGGCGCACTACTTGATCTTTTCCCAATGGGAAGTGAGCATCCCTATCGTATTGATTTTTTCGATGATGAAATCGATAGCTTACGTATTTTCGATGTTGACAGCCAACGCACGCTGACTGAGGTTAAACAAATCAACCTACTGCCCGCTCATGAATTCCCAACAGATAAAGAGACTATTGAACTGTTTCGCAGCCAGTGGCGGGAACGTTTTGAAGTCCGTCGTGACAATGAGCATATTTATCAGCAAGTCAGTAAAGGTACGTTACCGGCCGGGATAGAATACTGGCAACCGTTGTTTTTTAGCCAACCCTTGCCTTCATTGTTTGATTATCTACCCGACAACACCTTGCTTATCAGTCAAGAAATAAACCATTCCGCTGAACGTTTTTGGCAGGACATCCAACAACGCTTTGAGAGCCGTAAAATTGACCCAATGCGCCCTCTCTTACCCCCAGAAGAGCTTTGGCTTCCGGCTGATAATTTATTCTCAGCGCTAAAAAACTGGCCCCGCATTCAACTTAAAGCAGAAGAATTGAGCAAAAAAGCGAGTCACGTAAATCTTGATTATCAACTGCTGCCTGATCTCTCCGTTGTTGCGCAAAATAAGGCTCCTCTGGATAAGCTTCGCCGTTTCCTTGAACAATTCAGTGGCCGCGTTATTTTCTCTGTTGAGAGTGAAGGACGGAAAGAAACGTTACAGGAATTATTGTCACGAATAAAGATTAAACCCATTAAAATCAGCAAATTGCATCAAGCACAACAGCCAGGTCACTTTTTGATGATTGGTGCCGCTGAACATGGTTTTATCGATACAAAGAATGAACTGGCTCTAATCTGTGAAAGCGACATGCTTGGTGAACGAGTTGTTCGCCGCCGTCAAGACACCCGCCGCACGATTAACACCGATACCCTGATTCGTAACCTTGCAGAATTACGCCCCAGTCAGCCGGTGGTCCATTTGGAACATGGCGTTGGCCGTTACCAGGGGCTAACTACGCTGGAAGCAGGTGGTATCAAAGCTGAATATCTGATCTTAAGTTATGCTGGTAACGACAAACTTTATGTTCCGGTCTCTTCCCTGCATTTGATCAGCCGCTACGCAGGTGGTGCTGATGAAAATGCCCCATTACATAAATTGGGCGGAGAGGCATGGAACAAAGCCCGCCAGAAAGCTGCCGAAAAAGTACGCGATGTGGCTGCGGAGTTGCTTGACATTTATGCTCACCGCGCCGTAAAACCAGGGTTTGCGTTTAAACATGATTGGGAGCAATACCAATTATTCTGTCAAAGCTTTCCATTTGAAACGACTCCAGATCAGGAACAGGCAATCAACGCAGTTCTGAATGATATGTGTCAGCCAGTCGCTATGGATCGCTTAATTTGCGGTGATGTAGGCTTTGGCAAAACCGAAGTTGCAATGCGCTCCGCATTTCTGGCAGTCCATAATGACAAGCAGGTGGCGGTCCTGGTTCCGACAACACTGCTGGCTCAGCAACATTTTGATAATTTCCGCGACCGTTTTGCTAATTGGCCTGTACGTATTGAGATGATATCCCGTTTCCGCAGCGCCAAGGAACAGCAACAAGTCGTTGAAATGGCAGCCGAAGGTAAAGTCGATATTATTATTGGTACACATAAACTGCTACAAAGCGACTTGCGCTGGAAAGACCTTGGTTTGTTAATTGTCGATGAAGAGCACCGGTTTGGTGTTCGCCACAAAGAGCAGATCAAAGCCATGCGTGCCGATGTCGATATTCTGACCCTCACCGCAACCCCAATTCCACGAACGCTCAATATGGCAATGAGTAGTATGCGGGATCTCTCAATTATTTCGACCCCGCCCGCTCGCCGTCTGGCCGTCAAAACTTTCGTGCGCGAGTATGACAGTCTGGTGGTACGAGAAGCCATACTGCGTGAAGTTTTGCGCGGTGGTCAAGTCTACTACCTCTATAATGATGTTGAAAATATTGAGAAAGCGAAGCTGCGTCTTGAAGAATTAGTACCAGAAGCACGGATTGCCATTGGTCATGGGCAGATGCGTGAACGGGATTTGGAACGGGTGATGACCGATTTCCATCATCAACGATTTAATGTTCTGATTTGTACCACCATTATTGAGACAGGCATCGATATTCCAAGCGCCAATACCATCATTATTGAACGTGCTGACCATTTTGGCCTAGCCCAACTGCATCAATTGCGGGGGCGTGTCGGACGTTCTCACCATCAGGCTTATGCTTACCTGCTGACACCACATCCGAAAGCAATGACAGCCGATGCACACAAACGTCTGGAAGCTATCGCCTCCCTTGAAGATTTAGGTGCGGGTTTTGCACTGGCAACTCACGATCTTGAAATCCGTGGGGCCGGCGAACTCCTAGGTGAAGAACAAAGTGGTCAGATGACAACAATTGGCTTCACTCTCTACATGGAGCTGTTAGAAAGCGCTATCGATGCACTAAAAGCAGGCCGCAAACCTTCACTTGAAGACTTAATCAATAGTCAAACTGACGTTGAATTGCGGATGCCTATTTTGTTACCTGATGATTATATTCCTGATGTCAATATGCGTTTGTCTTTTTATAAACGTATTGCCAGCGCCAAAGACGCATCAGAATTAGCAGAATTGAAGGTTGAATTGATAGACCGGTTCGGCGCATTACCTGATCCGGGGCGCCATTTATTACAATCAGCAGCCATTCGCCTGTTAGCTCAGAAATTAGGTATTAAACGAATAGAAGCCCATGAAAAAGGAGGGTTCATCGAGTTTAGTGAGGAAAATAAAGTTGATCCAACTTATCTTATCGGCCTGTTACAAAAACAACCTGAAATTTATCGCTTGGACGGCCCCGCTAAACTGAAATTCATTACTGACCTGAACGAAAGAACGATACGCCTGGAATTCATTCAGCAATTACTTGATACTTTTGAACATCATCCAATCTGCTCTTAAGTCACTTCACTTCCCCTATGATTGATTGCCAGTCTGTGGGGGAGTAAATTTGAAGATGCATCGCGATGGCATGGGAGTGAATCCCCGGGAGCATAGATAATTAAGGGCAAACTTGGTTTTCGTAAAATAATAACCGGATATGATCATAATTATAGTAATAGCCTTTATTATCAACCTCATGCAGTAATTTACCTTTTACTTTAATGATCTCTTCTTCCATTGAAGTTATAATTTTCATAAAGATATCAATAAGTAAAGGGAAATTCCTCACCCACTTTATTTAAGATGAATTTCAGAAAAAATTGCCAATATGAAATTGTCAACCGATCAATTTTATCTACACTAATTTAGTTTTAAGGATATTTTACTACAGTGGTCGTACCAGAATCCTTATATTCTAATAGTCTTGCTAAACAGTACCTTAATGTAACAATCAATCAAATATATTGATTAAATATATAAATCATATTCAAACATATTGTTTATTGTTAAATAGATTATTAGATATTCTCAAATATTATATTATTTTTTAATTGCATTATTCTACACTTCGCCTATACCAATTAGTGAAAATGCTGTTTATCTATTTTTAAATAAATCAAAGAATAGATATGACAACAAGTATGGAAACCATAACGATGCAAAGTGTTACCGATAATAATATTACTTCCGAGAGTATTTCCTTTAATAATATTTCTATGCAGATTCTGCACGAACTGTTGCAATATCGCAGGCGTCTTACCGATCTAGGGAGAGATTCCGTTAAAGAAGAAAATATTATTAAATCTGTACAATTACCTAGAATTGAATACTTCATCAGGAATAATAAACCTATCGAATTCATTTTACCGGCATTCCCAACCAAGTCACCAAACAGAAATAAAGTACTTGGTACTGCTCCTGATATGGCAGAACGCTTGTCTTTGATTTTTCTTAATTCTCTTTGCCAGCGTATTCAGCTTTATTATCCGCCAGGCGCTCGCATTATTATTTGCTCTGATGGGCATGTCTTTGGTGATCTGATTCGTGTCAGTGATAATGTTATCAGTCAATATCATGAAGATATTAAACAATTACTTCATGAAGTAGGTGCTATCAATTTAAGCACATTTAACCTTAATGACGATAAAGAACTCTGCGAACATAGTGATGATTTCAATTTACAGAGACAGATGTTAGTCATACATTATGCCCGTTCGGAAGAATCTATCAAAGATGAACTGTTGCAAAATAGTGATGGATTACAATTATATCGCGCAGTCACCCGTTTCTTATATGAAGACAGCTTATTACCCGGCTATACCGGATCAAATAATGCCCTACAAAAAGATGCCAAACAAAGAGCTATCGGTGTTATTCAACGCAGTTGGGCATGGGGAAGTTTATTAGATACTCATTTTCCAAAAGCCATACGTCTGTCTATTCATCCTCAGCCAGCAGACAGTATTAAATTTGGTATTCATATGATGCCAACCCGGGATGATTGGTTAACTCCTTGGCATGGTGTCGCAGCCAATGTAAATGGGCAATTTATACTTATGAAACACAAAGAAGTTCAGATGATGGGCGGAAAATTAGTAAATATTCATGGAAAACCCAGTCACTATGTAATTGAAGGAAAATAGCGATGACAGAATTAAATAGCTTTCAGACAGAAGAAATAACCCCTTTTGGTTTAAAAATTACGCCTCAATCTTCCGATCAACATATTGATACTTTATCAGTGGAACAACTGAAAGAACTGGCTAGAAAACACCATCTGCTTATATTACGTGGTTTTAAATCTGATTTATCTGATCACAAAAAATATGAAGAATATGCCCGTAATTGGGGAGAAATAATGATGTGGCCGTTTGGTGCTATTTTAGATGTTCGTGAACACCAAGATGCTACCGATCACGTTTTTGACAACAGCTATATGCCGTTGCACTGGGATGGCATGTATAAACCGACAATTCCAGAATTTATTATGTTCCATTGCGCCCACGCACCTGAAAGCGATCAAGGAGGCAGGACAACCTTTGTCAATACTCGTCGTGTTGTTGCTAATGCTACTCAACAGCAATTAGAACAGTGGAAGAACATATCGATTACTTATCGCATTAATAAAGTCACTCATTATGGTGGGGAAGTTCACTCTCCTTTACTGGAAGAATATCCGGACAGAAACGGATTCGTTATCAGATATAACGAACCGGCAGTAGATGGAGAAAAATTCCTAAATAAACATGCTATTGAATATCATAATATCAGCCCTGATCAAGTAGCAGAATTTCAACAAGATTTTATCAATATATTATATGATAAGCGCCATTTATATGCTCATGCATGGAAAAAAGGTGATCTGGTGATTGTGGATAATTTCTCTCTGCTACATGGACGTGAAGGATTTACTTCCAAATCAGAACGGCATTTACAGAGAATCCATATTCAATCTAATCCGGTATTTAATAATCAAGCGTTAAGATCATAGTATTATTATACAAACGAAAAACTGGAAAGATTATTTGACTCCCACTGTAATTTATTGGGAGTCAAATGATCTATCTTTATGAAAAATTGTACTGATTAATCAAATCCACCCTCCCTTCTGCGACAACCATAGTCTAGCAAGAGAGAGGAATATTACCACTACAGGTTTTCTTGATTTCGGTCTGTTTGTCCCGTTGCCATTTCTCAACTGTACTTTTTTATTCGCTTCTACTACCGCCAGTACACTCGCTAGCGCATTAGCGTCCACAACAATTACTTAGACAAGAACAAATAAAGCCAAACAATATAAAATAATCCAGATAACCATAATAATGTATTTTGAAGACTTATTTCCATTTCAAAAAAACTCTTTTATTAATTCAATATTATTTCTATGTGCAAATTTTATTTTTGATAAAAATCCGCAATGAATAAGAAAAATAAGAATTGCAAACTCCCCAAATAAAATAGCCAGCAAAAGAATTTAAGTTTCCATTTTTAATAAATTCAAACAAAATTCCAGATATATAAATAACAAATAATATCATCATGGAAAAATTAGCAAGTTTGTTTTTATTAAAAAAACAAAAATCAAAAAAGAGCAATGGAGATTTTACACTTCTTAGTGAAACTTTTTTGCTCAAGCCAAAATAGATAAAGCAGGCAAGAAACCCCAACAGACTCAAAACCATCAAAATAAACGGAATATATACAATCATGCTCATTTATCCTTAAACTGCGTATTACCGCGAAGGAGCTCGCTCTTTAATGGCGTTTTTCAAGATAACTTTTTCATCGATGAGATATTAGCATCTACTACTGTCTACTTCACCAAGATACCAATGTTCTGAGTAAAAAGGGTTACCTCTTGGCGATACTTATCCCTGACAACAGAACGACAACTGGTATCCCCCTAACAGTTGACCAGTTCCTCGCTCCTTGAACGGTTCTGGTCAACGCTTAAGTGGTTATTTCCTACCTTATTTTACAATATCTCGTGATAAGAATAGGCCAGTATAAGGATCGAAAAATATTCTTCTTCCATAAAAATCAACAACAAAATATTGCTCTTCAACAACGTTCAACCCTTCATATGGGTAACTTATTTGGCCTTCTTTTTGTAAATCTGAAGGCTCTATTTGCCAAAGAAATTCTCCATTATTTGTATAAGAAAATAGATTATTTAGCCCATCATCTCCTATAGGAATATCAGTTAAGACAAGAACAGAACCATTCTCAATTTCTATCGCCTTAATAATCTTTTGATTAAATATAATTAAGTGCCCATTAATATTAATCTTGTTATCGTTAACTAAGATAGCCATTTTAATATCCTATTTTTTTTGAATAGCCCGTTCATTAGTGAATGTACCTGTTCTTTGCCCCATAAGATCAAACTGGGTTCCTCCACCTTTATAGCCAAACAGACTATTTGCGGAACCTACTCTCATCTTAGTACCTGCTTTAATTTCAACATCCGCAACGTATTTTGGTTCATATGGCAAAGCAAATTTTTCTTGAATTTGTTTGCTACTTAATCCCTTTATATCTTCGGCTCTCATCATCCATCCCCCTCTCATTTGTGAATTAGTACCGTCATAGACTCTAACAAATTTCGTGTTAGCTGCTAATTCAAATTCCTTTACTGTAGTTCCTGGAGTATATGGAGGTTGTTCATATCCTTGATTTTTCCACCAATTATTTACTTCTGCTGCTGTTACTTCTTTAATGGGCTTTTCAGGGAGTCGTCCAGAAGTACTTTTGCCCTCATTTATAGATGAAATCGTCGTCTTATTTCCAGTAATACTCTTATCAGTCAGAGAACTTTCTTTCCCCTCAATCACTTCTGTTGACCGATACTTACTTAAAGACAAAAACGCTTTCGCTGCTGCAAACTGTATCAGCTTCGCTTCACTGGTAGGTATCCCTCCGGCAACAATTTCCGCCGCTTTCTGTGGAGTCATCTGCTCATTTGATAACACGACATCCAACGGAACACCAAAGAAGTTACCCCACGCAATAATCAGACCTTTTGCCGGGTCTTGACCATCCGGGACTTGTCCTTTCAGGTAGTGAGTCAAGGCAGCATTTATTTCTTCAGGTGTTGCCCCGGATTGAGCCATTTTTTGAGCCAGTGAACCCGCTCCTTCAAAATGTTTAGCCCCTTCGGAACCAAACAGATTTCCCATGCTAAGGGCATTATTATCCGCAACAACGCATTATCACTTAGTGAACAATGGGTTATTGCTTATAATTGCGTAAATTTCATCTGTTATTGGGTCTATATCTTCCCCATATTGGCCTCTATCCCCCATCATTCTGAAATCATTCATAATATATTTGTATAAATTCTTCATACCATTACTTGCTTTGTTCTCAAGAATATTAATGGATTTTATTAAGTATGCATAAGATGACTCTCCATTTCCTGATTCTTTTAAATACGTAACAACTTGCTTCAACAGGGATATTAATCTTGCGATTTCTATCATATCTTTATTTGTTGACATTTTATTTTCCTTTATTTGTTATTTGATCTGGAAATGCTTTCTTAAATTCTTCGTAAGTGTAAACATTACCTGTTTTTCCATCTCGTATTGATTTAATCCAATCCATAGGGTAATTCCGTGGCAGTAGAATTTGATCGGCTCCACCTATGTATTTAGGATTATTACTCAAAGGTGGTTGTTCCCCAACAGAACCAATGTTTAGCTTAGTATCTTTGGGTACTTCTATCTCAGCCTCAAATCGAGTTGTACTCCAGTTTTTATAGACAGCAGTTTCATTTCTACCCGCATTTTGTGTGGTTGTTGCGTAACCACCATCTAATTTGGCTTGATCATTAACACCACCAAATTTTCTAAATAATGTTACAGGTTCTTGTGTAATAACAGTTTCATATTTTCCAGCCTTAAATGTCGAGGACACACTTGTAGGTAAATGTTCCTTATCTACTATAACTATACTCTTATCTATTTTCGTTCCTAGTGAAGCTTTGGAATTAACATTTGTATGCGAGATGTTTTTATCAGCACCAAGGGCCATTTCTCCAATTTTCGCTGTCTGTGCTTTTTCTTTCATCAAATTATCAATCGTTGAACTACTTTTTCTATCAACAGCTTCTATCGATTGATATTTGCTCAAAGACAGATATGCTTTCGCGGCTGCAAACTGTATCAGCTTCGCTTCACTGGTAGGTATCCCTCCAGCAACAATTTCCGCCGCTTTCTGTGGCGTCATCTGCTCATTTGATAACACGACATCTAACGGAACACCAAAGAAGTTCCCCCACGCAATAATCAGACCTTTTGCCGGGTCTTGACCCTCAGGGACTTGTCCTTTGAGGTAGTGAGTTAAGGCTGCGTTGATTTCTTCGGGTGTTGCCCCGGATTGAGTCATCTTTTGAGCCAGTGACCCTGCGCCTTCAAAATGTTTAGCGCTTTCGGAACCAAACAAACTTCCCATGCTAAGGGCATTATTATCCACCGAATTCTTCCCGGCCTGCGCCCCGGTGAGGGCGCTGGCGGTGGAGTCACCGGCAATACCGCCTGCTAGCGTGGAGCTGATTAAATATTACCCCGGTGGACTCATGCTGCCCTCCTAGCTTTGTAAAGGCTGGATCGTTGTTTAAAAGCCACTTAATACTACTTGCCCTTCTGTATAACTTTTAAGAATCCTACTGCTTATTTCAAATATACACTTAGTAAAATCGCTTATTGTTAGATTATATCCCTCATCTGTGATATTAATTTTTCCCAGAAAACGCAATGCTATTTCATTAGAAAATATTATGTTAAAGCTCTCACTGGTTTCCTCAATTTTCTCAATAATATATTGATTATCAAAGGGTCTACCATAAGGGCCATCAGGGAGAAAGAAGTAAAGTGATTTTTTCTCTTTTACCCAATTTTCAACTATTTCTTTTGTGTTCATTTCTTAATTATCCAGTTATTGTCTAGTGATGGTAAAAATATTTGCGTACCACCACCATGTAACGTTGGTTGAGTCCCTTTAGTTCCAATTTGTGCTGCCGCTGGCCCTTCATAATACTTAGTACCTTTGGGGATCTTTATAATGGCTTGGTTTTTAAAAGTATTACCCCATTCAGGTAAAACAGCACTATCCAGTTGAGATTGTAGAGGTCCTTTTGATGGCTGAGGAGTCCAAAAGCGACCATCAACTTTAGCAGAGCCGCCATAATCTCTGAAAAAATACATATCTGTTTCTGCGACTTTTTCAGTATAACTTCCACTTCTGAACGTTGAAGCAGGAGCTCGCAAATCATTGGGGTTTCCTAATGGGCCAATTTCATGCGGGCCATAAGATTTTATAGTTTTTGATACTCCTTGTTCTAAGTTCTTCGAGACATTCTTCACCACATTAGCCGCTACAGCTTCGGATTTTGCTGCCACTGCCTCTGCCGCAGTTTTACCCACACCTATTACGCCGGCTGCGCCCACACCACCCGGCGTTAATGCTTCTGCGACCTGAATACCTGCATTATTTAGACAAATTGTTGGCGCAGCTTTACATCCTTCCAGTGCAGCTCGTGCCATTGGGAACCTCTAAAAACTCTCAATACAAAAAATAAGATCAATTTTGCACTCACCAATAAATGACCTTATTGTGTATGACTTTTTCTTGCTTTTTCAGGGGAAAAAATAAACTCATCGCTTTTTCATCA